>JAJRQS010000147.1 GCA_024280135.1 Bacteroidota bacterium
AAGGCTAAAAAGTAGTGTGAGTCGGATTCCTGTGTCTAGCCTGGCACCGGGTTTGTATTTTTTGAGGATTGCGTATGACGGGCGACTCGTGGAGGTGCGGAAGATTGTGGTGGAATAGATTGAGGAAGCGAGCAACCGAAGAACCAATCCATCACTTTAATAACAAAAAAAAGTCGAATACAACTTGGTTGTATTCGACTTTTCATATTAACAATGAGTGTTTTTAAAACATCTGTTTGTAGATCGATTTTAGTTCGTCTAAAGTTTCCTTTTCTTTAATGGTCTTGACGTATGTACTCAAAGTTGTTCTTAGTGCTGGAGGTGCTTGGATGATATTGTCCGCTATTATTTTTGTGCAAGCGAATCGGCGTTCAGGTGCTTGCTTCATGTCGGTTGCCATATCTTTTAATTTTTCAAATAGTTTTGGTAGCTTCTCAGGTTGGAGTTTAGAAAGAACGGTGACATAATTTCCTATAAAATCCACGGCTTCAAACCCTTTAATTTTGGGTAAGTTTTGTTCAAAAAAGGATAGATGTTCTAGTGAGGGATTATTAGCATAGATAGAAGAAACAGAAGCCATGATGCTTTGGTTTTTAATATTTTCTAGGGGCTTTAAAGACTTCGCAGCTTTTGCTGGATCTAGTTTATTCAAAGCTGTCAAAGCTGCCCCTGTAATAGCGTAAGCCAAAGTATTGTCACTTAATATTCGTTCCATCAAAGGGGTGTATTTTAGATCTCCAGTTGCACCGAGCAACTTAATGGCTTGTTCTCTTACCTTTACATTTTTATCCGACTGTGCCAATCGTTCGACTAATCCAAGACTCTCTGGACTTGTACCCATTCCTTCTAAAATGTATAAACCTGTCTGTCTAAATTCCCAAAAAGAATCTTTTAAAAGAGACAGCGCAAATCCTTTGAGTTCTCCTTTTTCCCGCAAGGGAGCAATTAGTTTTTTGACTGCATGGGCTCTGCTTCTATAGCTTGGGTTGAAGTGGTATAATTCTTTCCAAGCGATAGTCGAACGATTTAAGTAGTTAATCGTTCCTAATAAAACGCCCTCAGGATCTAATTCTACTACTCCAGGATTGTAGTCAATATTATTAATTGTAAAGCTTTGTTTTCGGGTGTTCATTTCAATAGATCTTCGTATAGCTTTTCCCGCACTATTATAAATATCAACTTTTAAGGGGAGCAGGAAAACTTCAGGAATGTCTGTTCCTTTTTGAACTTGCTCGATGGTTAATGTGACTGTTTTTGCGGAAGCGTCATAAGTGTGTGTTACTTCCAGTTCTGGGTGACCAGACTTTTCGTACCATTGGTCAAAAAACCAGTGCATGTCCATGCCTAGTTCATCCTCAAATGCCATTCTTAATTCAGCCAATTCAATAGAAGAAAGCGCATTAGTAGTTAGGTATCTTTTGAGGGATGCAAAGAAAGCATCATCTCCTACAATATTGCGTAACATGTGCAAAGTGCATCCTCCTTTATTGTAGGAGTGCCCATCGAACATATCTTCCTTATCCACATAATGGTAGTTGATTAAAGGGTGATACGGCGTATTATTCATATATCCATTTAGCTCTTCAAGTAGATGTTGATCTGCGGTTTCTTTGCCGTGTTTGTGTTCAAGCCAAAGATACTCACTATAATTTGCGAAGCCTTCATTCAGGGTCGTGTTAGCCCAAGATTCGCAGGTTATATAATCCCCAAACCAATGGTGAAACATTTCGTGGGCGACAATTAATTCATTGCGATGTTGACCCAATAATTCTCGTTTTGTCCCATTGACAAATTCTTGAAAAACAACTGCAGTCGTGTTTTCCATTGCACCCGAAACAAAATCTCTTACGACTACTTGATCGTATTTTTGCCAAGGATAAGGCACACCTAATCGGTTAGAGAAAAATGTCAACATTTCTTTTGTGTAGGGGAAAATATCTGTTGCATATTCTTTGTACTGTGGTTCTACATAATAGGCAATGGGCTTGCCATTCCAAGTGTCTCGAATCACTGCATATTCTCCAACGGCCATCATCATCAAATAAGGTGTTTGTGGCATGTCCATTTTCCAGAAGTCAGTACGAGTACCATCTTTATTCACAACGCCTCTTTCAAAAACACCATTAGATAAGGTTACAAATTTTTTCGGGACAGTAATCGCTAATTCGTGGGTAGCCCTTTCATTTGGTGTGTCGATGGTTGGGCACCATTTAGAATTACTTTCCGTTTCTCCTTGCGTCCAAATCTGTGTAGGCTTATCAGGATCTGTTTCATTCGGATCTACAAAGTACAGCCCTTGGTCTGATTGTATGGCAGCGCTCCCCCCTTTTGGTCCTTGGGTTGGATGAGCGACATAGTCCAGATAGACTTTATAGGTTTCTGTACGTTCATAGTAGCGACCTAGGTTAATAATAATCTGACGATCATCATACTGGTATTTTAAATCTTTACCCGTAGCATTATTTAATTTTACTTTGGAAAATGTAAACCCTTTCGCATCTAAGACGAGTGTATTGACGGGATAAAACATGGGTTTTAACGTAAGAGTGGCTTGACCCATTAATTCTTGTTTCGGGATGTCGAAGCTTACCGCTAGTTTTGAATGTAAAAGGTCATTGTCCAAAGTCCGTGTGCCTTGGTAGGTCGGGACGACTATTTTTTCAGGATCTTTATGAATGGGTTTTGCTTTTACGACATACTCCTCTAGTTCTTTGGTTTCGATTTTTGGAGGATTCGTATCAGAGATAGAAGGTTTTGTTGTGGAGCAGGAAGCTATTAGGAAGCTAGCCAAGAGAACGAGGAAGATTTTATTCATGATGTAGGGTTAAGCCAATTAGGTAATGAGTACTATTATAAATAAAGAAATGTTAGTTATTATTGTAACTCAGTCAACTCTTTATTCAGTTTTTTGATTAGTTTTTTGATTCCTTTGTCAATGTCAGCATAAGAAAGTACTTCTTTGCCAATAAAGATGAGTATGATATGGACAGAAAGGTTGGATTGGGCGAGCCTTTCGGTAAAATCATTTTTGCGTAAGCGCCAAGCCTCCTTCATTCTTCTTTTAATCAGATTTCGGGTGACCGCTTTCTTGAAATGCTTCTTGGAAACAGTGACAGCAGTCTGAAGGGGGATGTCCGTTTTGGGGTGCGTGGTGTATATCCCCAACACAGGAAAAGCGGCAATTGATTGGCCGCTTTTAAAGAGCAATTCTATTTGCTTTTTGCTTTTTAGTTTTTCCTTACTAGGGAATTTGAAGGAAGACATAGCCTATACGATGGCTTACTTCTTATGGAATTCGTCCGAAACGGTCAACTTATAACGACCTTTAGCGCGACGACGTGCCAATACTTTACGTCCATTCTTTGAGCTCATACGCTCACGAAAGCCGTGTTTATTGGCTCTTTTTCTATTTGAAGGTTGAAATGTCCTTTTCATAATAGGTGTTTTTTA
The DNA here is from genome assembly GCA_024280135.1 of Bacteroidota bacterium. Taxonomy (GTDB): domain Bacteria; phylum Bacteroidota; class Bacteroidia; order Chitinophagales; family Saprospiraceae; genus HyVt-613. Next base: position 3,451 of record JAJRQS010000147.1, read on the forward strand.
CTTAATTGTCTCCAAGGGAGTGCAAAGGTAAGTATTTTGACTTTAGTTTACAACTAAAATACAATGTTTTTTAGGGAGAGTCTTTTGACTACTCTTCGATACGACTATTAACCGTTCTTAATACGCCAGCTACAGAAGAATCTGCCTTTTTAGCAATCATCGCAGCTTCTTCTAAGATGGTTTTCTTTATGTTAGGATCTTTGATGTCTTTGGCATTGATTTTTACATTGAGCCAAGCACCTTGAACGGCGGTTTTGGCACATAATGCTGCTACTCCTGCATCGGTGACCGCATTGGGGTTGCCATTCTTTGCCATCGTTCTTGCGATGGCAATGATGTCAAATGCGACTTGTATCGTCCGCAAAGGAACTTTTGTTGCATAAACAGTGGCTTCTTGAATGGCTTGACTTCGGGCCGATTTTTCTTCAGCGTTCCCTTTCGGCAAACGCAAAGCTTCCATGATTTTATTGAAGGCATTCGTATCTTCATCCACTAAATGCAGCATTTCTTTTTTGATAGATTGAGCTTGCTCCGCGTGGCCAGAAAAATACTTCAAGCGGTGTTCCCATCCTCTTTTTCCTGCCGATAGA
>JAJRQS010000148.1 GCA_024280135.1 Bacteroidota bacterium
CCTTGCTGATAGAAAAAGCCATGACAGACGCAAAGATGGTATGGTCGGATTTATCTGCCGTCGTGGTCTGTGATGGGCCTGGTTCTTATACGGGTTTGCGAGTGGGCTTGTCGGTTGCCAAAGGGCTTTGTTACAGTTTAAGGATTCCAATGATTGCCGTGAATGGGCTGGCTGCGTTAGCCGATTTTACGCAAGCCAAATATCCTAATTGTCAGTATTTTCCAATGATAGATGCACGTCGCATGGAGGTGTACATGGCTGGCTATGATGGCGATATGAATGAATTATTGCCTATTGGAGCCGTTATCCTTACGGAAAGAACATTTGAATCTTGGAAGCCTGGAAGTAAGATTGTGCTCTGCGGAAGCGGAGTCGCAAAGTCAAAAACAATGTACGCGAACGAAGATTTTATTTTTGAGGAAACTCGGTTCTCTTCGACGCACTTGGTTCGGCTAGGAGTAGAGGCCTTTCGGAAAAAAGAATTTGTGGATGTGGCTTCGCATACTCCTTTTTATTTAAAACCCCCTAATATTACGAAGGCCAAGAAATAGGTTTTGTATTAATTTAACCTATACGCTTTAGGCATAAAATAAGTGCCCAACAAATCCGATAGTAGCTATTGGATGAAAGTACCGACAGGTCCGAATCCACTATTCATTAGCCTATTTTAAAGGAATCATTAGAATGACTTCTGTGCCGACGGCAAGATCCCCTTCATAAAGATCCTTAAACTTCAAGGAGCAGGAATGCTCAAAGTCTTTGCAAAAATTGCGCAAACGCTCTTCTGTTATTTTGATACCGACCGATGCTCTTTTGTGTATTTTTTTGCTTTTTAATTTAGCCGCTTTTTTTCGTCCTATTCCATTATCAGATATGGTAATCTTAAGGTGAGTAGTATCTTTACTTTCCACTTTGATAGTCATTTTCTTGCTCCCTTTTTTGGGTGAAAGCCCATGCCAAATTGCATTTTCGATGAAGGGTTGCAAGATAAGAGAAGGGATTTTGATGGTATTAATGCTTAAGTTTGGATCTACATCAAAACTTATATCTATTTTGTTTTCAAAACGAATATTTTCAATATCGGAATAGAGTTTAGTTGTTTCTATTTCCTCCGCTAACGACATTTCTTTTTCACGGGTAGCCGCTAAAATTTTGCGAATTAATTTAGAAAACTTATTGAGGTAATAAATGGCTTTTTCTTTATCACTATCAATGATATAGAGTTTAATAGCATTTAAAGAGTTAAAAATAAAGTGTGGGTTCATTTGGCTTCTGAGGGAAGCCATTTTTAACTCTGCTATTTCTTTGTCAAAATTGGCTTTTAACTTATCTATCTTGGCCGCTTCTGCCTGTTGACTGTAAGAAAGGACATCCTTTTCTAATTGATCCTGTAAGGCACCACGGAGTTTCTCATTTTCTTTTAATTGTAAAATGAGCTTTTCTTGAGCTTCGTTCTTACTCTCTAAAATCATTTTTTGCCTATAGCCCAATGCCAAGGAGAAAATTAGATTTTCCAAAACAACACCTAGATAAAAGATACTATAAGGCTGCCCTTCTTTTAATAAACCGAAGGCATTAAAATAATAAGCCATTAGAGAAGAGGTAAATAATACTAGCCCACCAAGTATAATATATTTTCTAAGCGGAATTTTGTATTTAAATAACGGGATGTAGCATATCAATCCAAAGAACAAAAAGAACAAAACAAAATATCCATCAGCAATATATAGAATCCTTACATTGCCCGTTATCAGAGTAGCCGCAACGACAATAGACATCACGCCAAAAAAAACATAAATAGTCTTAAAAATAAAAGAATGCCACTTCTTGGAATAGGTGCTTATGTCAATAAAAGTATATACAAAAATGAAATAAAGTATATTGTAAATCCACATTAAGATGTTAGGGTAAAAAGGGTTCAGCCCATAGTGCGGTTCAATGAGCATAGACAAAAACCCAGATGTAGATTGTGGTAAGTGATTTAGAAAAATAACAAAAGTGTATAAGCTATAAAAAAGGTAAGTTTTGTCCTTGTGTTGAAAATAGAGTAAGAAGTGATATAGGGATAATATAAAAAGAATCCCCAACACAAAAGTAATAACCCCAGTATCATTTGGGTGAGAGAATATGTAGTGAATCGTTTGCTTCATTATTGAATATGGCTACTATCTGAACTTACGTAAAAAGTGTTCTTAAAAGATCCTCTTTCTTCGCACGAGAAACAGGAATAGAAATTCCATTTTCCAAAACAACTACAGCATCTCTTTTACTATATTCTCGAATAAAATTAACATTCACAATATATGAGTTATGAACCCTAACAAAAAGATCGTCATTAATGATTGCTTCCACATCTTTAAGCTTTCTGGATAACATCTCCTTCTTCGCATCTTTAAAATAAACTTCCGTGTAATTGCCATCTGATTTACAATAGAGTATTTCAGCTGGGTTTACAAAAATAGTTTTTCCCGTAAGGGGCAAAGCAATTTTCTTAAAAATAGATTGGTTGCTGATGAGTTCTTTTAGCTTGGATCCTAATTCATTTTTTGATTTATTATCTTTTACTTTATTAACAGCTCGCACTAAGTCATCACTATCTACAGGCTTGAGTAAATAGTCAATTGCCTTTTCTTTAAAGGCTTGTAAGGCATAAGAATCATAAGCAGTGGTAATAATTAAGTCAAAATCTCGAAAGTTTAATTGCTCTAATAGCTGAAAGCCGTCCATTTCTGGCATTTCAATATCTAAAAATACACATTCAGGATGGCTCGTATTAATCGCATCTATAGCTTCAACTGGATTCGAATAAGTTCCTATGATATCCACTCCATGACAAAACTGCTCTATCTCCCACTTTAAACTTTTTATAGCCGATTGCTCATCGTCTATTAGAATAGCCTGTACCATAATCTCTAATTTGTGATTAACAATGTGATCTAAGAATCACAGAAAAACCTGCTTACCTTAGAAGCTCTAAGGTAACAATATTTATAAAAACAAATGGTTGGAACTGTATATCTTGCTAAAGATCACCTAAAAAAGGTCGGAATTGATGTATAGTTGGTATAAAGCTTAGAAGTTTCGGTTGTCTTTACCCCAAGCTAGCTTTTCCCGCAATCCCCTCAAAAACGAAGTATTGGTCAATCTTGCCATTTTGATGGTAAAATCATTCTTTCTGATGGCTATTTCG
>JAJRQS010000149.1 GCA_024280135.1 Bacteroidota bacterium
TTTAAGATATTGGTTTGGATTGGAAGAAACAGAAAACCTCGGCTCTAAAATAAAAGGCTTGTCTAATAAATCGTAAGAAGACAATCGACCGCCAATGAATAAATGAAACATATCTCCCAAATCATGTCGATAGTCCAAAAACAAGGTATTTGTTAGACCGATACTATTATCAATAAGCGTATCCTTGACAAGCGGAGTATTTTTTCTTTTATTAATAATTGCCTGAATTTTTTTATGCTGCAAGCCAAAATTCACTTGGACTCCATTGCGCTCCCATTGATTATTCATTTGGAAGGATTCATCTATGATCCTATTTTTTTTACGATTGCTCAATGTCAAAGAATCTATCGCATTATCAGCAAAATCATAGGATTTATTAAAACCAGAATAGGCATACATCAATGAGGAAGAAAAATTCGGTTGCCAGTCATGTTTCCAAGAACCCTGATATCCGACATTACTAATGTCTAAATTATCTTGAGAATGATAACAATCGTTGGAAGGGCAGGTCGAAAATTGATATTTCATTTTATCGCCCATCTTTAACCCCGTTATTCCTATTACATCTTCGTCCGAAGGCTTCCATATCGCTTTCGCAAAAATATCATAAAAGGTATTGTATGGCTTGTACAAAACTGGATTGTTAAGAGAATCACCCAAAGACGCGTTATCGACCACGCGAGTTCCTTGGAAAATTTGATTCAACAAAACTTGGTTCAAAGCACTTTTTTCAAAAATTGATTTTCGATACCCCACCGTCAAAGCTGCTTTGTTTTTGGCGAAAGGCAACTCTCCTGACACGCCAAAAGAAAGCAACCCCACTTTAGCTTTGAACCCAATCTCCTTGGGTATCTTGTTAGAACTTCTTATATCAATAATACTGGCGACTCTACCGCCTTGCTCCGAACTGAATCCGCCTTTATTAAAGCGAACCTCTTCGATTAGGTCGTTGTTAAAAGCTGAAATCTTTCCAAATACATGACCATAGTGATACAGCGGAATATTATCAAATAAAACTAAATTTTGTCCCGAAGAACCTCCCCGTACATTTAGAGAAGTAGCCGTTTCGTCTGAACTGCTCACCCCTGGTATTTGCTGTAAAGTACCAAAAACATCTTTAGGGTCAATACCACCAGTTCCGGTCATCTTATCAGGTCTAATAATCACCACATCTGGATCTATATCCGAAATTTTGATTCCCGCATGGATATTATAATCCTCACGTACGATCACCTGAGGCATCTCCATATTGATGGGCTCTAAAAAGATGGTTTTACAAGGCTGATTTAGAAAAAAAGATAATTTTATTCGTTTCGTTTCGTATCCAATAAAATTTATTTCCAAGTAGTCGGTTTCAATCATCGGGTACGTTAATTCAAAATGCCCCAAAGAATCAGCTGTTTTACCAAAATTCGTATTTACAACAGATATAGACGCATGCCCCAGTGGAAGTCCTTCATTTGCATCAATGATTAGGCCGCATGCTTTTTGGCTATACTTTTTGTAGAAACCCGGAGGAACCCGCTTGATGATTATATCATCTCCTAGCCTATCATAACCCAATTCCTCTTCGCGTAATAACGCAATGAGATCCTTTTTTAAGCTTTTATTAGATAATTGAAAAAAGGGGATTTTTCTAGCTTTTACTAAAGCTACATCGTATGAAAAATTAACCTGATACGTCTTTTCCAGTCTAGAAAAAATACGTATCAACGAAGCATTTTTGAAAAAATCTCCTTGTGCCTGCGCTTCTTTATGTGCAAATAAAAATAAAGCCACAAATAAAAATCTTCCTAGCCAAGACAAACCTTTCTCTTGATTACTTAGAAGAAATTTTGATTTGTTTATTGTCATTTGAGATTTCGTATGTCAAATTCATTGAACCTGTAATAATGGCCAATGCCTTTTTGAGGTCTTTATTGGGTAATACACCTGTAAACTGTTGATTCAGATTGATTCCTTCTGTTTCAATGTCCAAGATATACTGTCTTTGCATCTCATCAAAGACTTCTTGTAAAGAATTTTCAAAAAACTTTGACTCTCCGTTTATCCAAGCAGGTTTATTTGCCACTACGTTGAGTTGTTTTACGACATTTTGAGTCATTTTTACGCCTTGCCCTTTAGAGATAATGCTCGCCTGATTATACCCTGATACTTGCACTCGTCCTTCAAAACATTTTACTTGAAAGGTGTTACCTCGATCATATACATCAAACTGAGTACCCAGGACATTCGTTTCACCATGAGGGGTTTGTACTGTAAACCGCTCTCCCTTTGCCACCTTAAAGAAGGCCTCACCTATCAAATTAATTTTTCGATTATGCTTCCAATCCCATTTAGAATACTTCAATGAAGAACCTGAATTCAAGGTCACAATTGAACCATCTGGCAATATCACTTCTTCAAAAGTACCTGCTTCCGCAAAATACGCTTGAGGCAAGATATTTACAGAATACCAAAAACCAACACCTATCAACAAGGCGACTACCGCTGCAATGCGTAAATACATGGGGCGTAGGTTTCTACGTTTGGTTTTCGTAATTTTTGGTGCGTGGACTGTTTTTGGCGCAAGCTTATCCCAAGCCGCATCCATATCCATGGGAGGTAATTGAATCTCTTCTAAAGAGTCTAACATCTCCTTCAACTCATCAAGACCTTCCATTTCCGCAAGGATACGGGTCTCTTCTGTAGTCAAACTGCCCTCAATCCAGCGGGCTAATAGTGTTTCGTGTGTAGTATTATGTTTCATGTATCATCCATACGTTACTAGGGATTTTTCCCCTACCCAAATTCTTTAAATTTTTCGCCCCAATTCTTTTCTGATTATTACGAGTGCTTTACTCATCCTTTTTTCCACTGCTTTTACAGATATATCTAGCCTTTCAGCAATTTCAGCATACTTCAATTTTTCTATTCGATTCATCAAAAATACACTACGACTAGCTTCCGGAATTGAGATCAAAACTCGATCCAATTTTTCTTTGTATTCTTGTTCCTCCAAATGATATTGCGGGGTTTCATGATCCACCATTGACCTTTTAATAGATTGGTATTGCTGCGTTACTTTTTGATGCCTAAAATGATCTATAACTCGATTTGCGGCAATTTTATAAAGAAAGCTCTTCACGGTACTAGCATCTGCATTTTCACACTTATTCCAAAGCGTTACAAAGACATCTTGTGTAATGTCTTCCGCCAATGCCATATCCCGGCATTTGGAATAAATAAAATTCCTGATTGCCTGCCCATACTTATAAAAGACGGCCTGATAGACCTCATCTTTACACAAATTATCCTGTTCCTCCTGCTTCATATATTACAAAATCTGTCACAAAGATAGTGCTTTCGCTAATGAATAACTCAATAACGACTTATCAATAAATTTATTTATTATTTTTCAAAAGTGGGTGGGGTAAAAATTCAACGACCCGTACTAGGGGCATAAAATGGCTAGGAATCAATTCATTCCTACACCATTTGGAAGATGTAGTGCCCTCCAACAATGTGAGATAAGGGGTTACCGATTTAAGGGAATCGGTGCCCCTTATTAATTTTTACTTTGTCTTAAAAATTTAGCAAACCTATCCTCATTCCTAGCGGACTAAGGCTCCTCGTTGCTCACTACCAATAGCAATCAGTATCCTCGATTCCTCAAAAACCTTTAAAGAAAAAGGGTTCTTAAAAAGTTTGCAAGGCAAACAAAAACTAAGTACATTTGGGCGATAAAAACAACCACATGTATAAATTAGCTCTCTTTTCTATTATCTTGATATTCGTTCAAGGTTGCTCTACTGCTCAAACCATTCCTTCAGTATATTCAAATATACATTACGACAAAGAAGGAAGTCTCTATTACATGAAAGATGGAGAAAAGCTCTACGCCCAAAATAGGTATGTCTCAGACCGAAATCTAAAAAATTTCAAAGGCAATCCTACCGCCACCAAAGATGGAATTGAATTTGATTTTGGTCAAGCAATTGACGAAGGAAAAATATATTATGGACTAATCCATTACCATGATTCTAAACACCCAATGCCCGTCTGGTACAAGAAAAAATCCAAAATAGAAGGGGGCAAAACCAAAATCCAAATCATGAAA
>JAJRQS010000150.1 GCA_024280135.1 Bacteroidota bacterium
TCGTTGCCGCTACTAAATCATCACTACAAATTAATGCTTGTTCTGCACTTCTTTTTGCGTAAGTTCTATCTAATAGATATTGCGTATGCATATCCAAACGGCGTATAGCTTGAAGACCTAAAAATATATTTTCTAAAGCTAATTGTTGTTTTAAGGCATCCCCTTGTCGCCGAGCAATCTCATATTCCGTTGCTAGAAAAACAAACATCCATCCAGATTGGGTAAGGGTCTCCGAACCAAAATCTAACCAATTAAAACGATGTTTAGGATTATCTCGGGGTAGTTTCTTTTCTCCAAAAAAAGAGGTGCCAAAAAAATTACAGTCATGATCGATACGATTATTTAACCTCCTTCCAACAACACCAGCTCCATCAGGTGAGATATAGAAATTAGTAGCAGGCAAGCCGTATCCTTCTTTTGTAAAATAGCAAGCGGATGAGTCTTGTGACAAAATCATCCCAATACCATCATTGATACAGCCAATGGAATCTCTATCTAGGACGATATAGTGCTTGAAGAAATTCTCTTTGTATTGTTGATATGTCCTTTGAAGATCTTCGCTAGAGCCATTTTGACCCATTGCGAATATTGGCATAAACAATATTGCCATCCAAGAAACAAGTTTTTTTCTCTTTATCATGGTCAAATATACAAAAAAAAACAGGCTACCTAGATAGGTAGCCTGTTTTAAAAATAGGGAAGCAAAGCTTATCTCAAATACATGTTAAATTCAACACGTCTATTCATTTTACGTCCTGCTTTTGTCATATTATCTGCAATTGGTTGTGTTTCACCATAACCTGCGTGACTCATTCTGTTAGGGCTAACACCTTTTTTGACAAGGTAATTGTAGCAAGTTTTTGCACGACCTTCAGAGAGTTTGAGATTAGAAGAAGAACTACCAACACTATCGGTATGCCCACTGATACTTAAACTATAATCAGGATATTTCAGCATCAAACCGGCAATTTCATCCATAATGGCAATTGAACTAGAAGCTAAAGTTGTTTTTGCTGTATTGAACTGAATGTTCTTTGTTGCAAAAGTCAATCTTGCTTTGTCTTCTTTTTTCATCTCAGGACAGCCTTTGTTTGATTTAGGTCCAACCTTGTTTGGACACTTGTCTTGGCTATCAACAATACCGTCACCATCTGTGTCAGGACATCCATCATGCTCTAATAAACCTTTTACGTTTGGACACTTGTCCTTGGGATCTATAGTGCCATCACCATCCGCATCAGGACAACCATTAACGGTGCCTTTAATGTCAGGACAATCATCTATATCGTCATTGTAGCCATCACCATCGCGATCCTTAATGGGGCACCCATCATTGGTACTAGGACCTTTTTCGTTAGGGCACTTGTCATCCGCATCTTGCACTCCATCACCATCGGCATCTCTTACGGGACAACCTTTTAAGGCAACTGTTCCTTTTTCATTAGGACATTCATCGTCTGCATCTGCGATACCATCGCCATCTGCATCAGGACAGCCATTTAATGCAGCCAAACCTTTTACGTTTGGACACTTGTCGTCTTTGTCTATAATACCATCGCCATCTGAGTCAGCAGGTGGTAATTCAACAGGTTTTTCTTCTTTTTTAGCACCTCCAAAATCAAACATAAACCCTAGAGAGTGTTGAATGCTTGAATGTAGATCTGAAAGGGCATAGCGGTATTTCGATTCAGCATTGAAATAAACCCCTTGGCCTAAACGAAAATCAATACCAATTCCTGCTGGAAATTGCAAATCCGCTTTTCTTTCTCGGTTGTTCATCATTCCTCCAGCTCCAAATACAATATAGGGAGAAAGAAATCTTGTGCGAGCCGTATGCAGTTTAAAAAGTGCATCTGCTCCATAAAACATAGTACTTGGGTTCGTACGACCAAAAGAGTCGATAGGAAAACTATTGGCACCTAGTCTTAGCGGTATGCTGATGTCTAGATACTTTTTAATCCCTTTGTGAAAGACAATTTCGGCTCCATGGCCCATGTTCTCAAAATCGGTGTTTAGGTCTTTAAAGAGATCCGTTTGTAGAGGAGATTGATAGTCGAGCCAGATTTGGCGAAAACCGATTCCCCAGTTTGTTGTTTTTGCTGTAGATTCCTGTGCAGAAAGACTTGAACTAGCAAAAAACAGTGCAATAAAGATAAGAAAGCCTTGCTTCATTATTGAAAGTTTTGTGATTGAAAATAGTTTTGAGTGTAAAACTAGAGCAAATATAACAAAAAAATAGATACCATCAATATAAATAGCAATAAAAAGCCATATAAAGTACTTTGAACATGAATACCTTACGGGAAATAGTCCTTTTATGAGACAAGACCGCGACCTTCTTTTTTTATTTGGTCATTTTTATCCAAAACACGACAGATTTTGTCTAGCAAGCCATTCACAAACTCTTTGCTTTTGTCTGTACTATATGCTTTGGCTAGTTCAACATATTCGTTGATGGTTACTTTGGTTGGGATGGTTGGACAGTTTAGAAACTCTGCTACACCCATTTTTAACAAGATCATGTCAACAGTGGCAAGTCGATCAGATTCCCAGTTTTTCAACTCTGGAACGATGAGTTCTAGTAATTTCTCTTCATTTTGACCCAAGTACCGAGTTAGTTCTTTGCCAAATGCCTCTACCGCATCTGTATCTGGAAGGTACTCTTTATAAAATCCTTCCTCTTTGGGCAGTGACTTAATCAGTTTTTTTGTTACCCCAATCACAAGCGAATCATCATCTATCCAACAGGGATAATGCGCCCAGATGGTTTCTATAAAAATCTCACTTTCTTTGACACA
>JAJRQS010000151.1 GCA_024280135.1 Bacteroidota bacterium
ATCTTCGTATATACCATTGTAAAAAGTATGTGCAAATTGTTCTCTTTCAGAAGATTCGGAAGGAAGCAGACCTGTTGAATTGTGATTTCGTTCTTTTATATTAATTGCTCTTTTATATTTATAAGTATCGTCATAGAATTCACGAAATTGATTGAGCTGTGGTCTGTGGGAATCTGCTATTTGTGAAAAAGCGACTTCAGCCGAATGACTCCAACGTGTATCGCTTGACCGAATAAGAGAAGTACTCCCCCCATATTCACCTTGATTGAATTTGCGCAAAGATGGACAAGTTGGGCTTCATCACTAGATCCAAGTTCATAACTGGATCTATTTCCGTAGCTTCGGGGTCATCTGGTGTCAACTGAATGGTTAAGAGGTCTTCGTTTTTTAGGACTCTATTGACCATGTCAAACTGATTGCGCAGTACTTTTGCCATTTAGCCGAATTTGACCAACAGGTTTGCCTTTATATTCGACACCTCCTTTTTCAGTGATTTGGATACCTGGTAAATCCTTAAGCAAATCCTTTAAATCTCTTTGATGTGGTTTTCGGAATACACTAAGGTCAAAGCGAATAGTATCTCCAATAACCCGTACCCCTTCATCTTTTGCAGATATAATCAGTTCATCAACATCATAATTCTTTGCATACATCAGTATGGTATCAAGGGTTTGTGGGCAAGAAATAACGGTATCAATAGGAAAGTAAGACAAGTGGTATATTTTCCACTTGATAGAATCTTTACCTACGCAGTCACAATAGAAAACACGCCCGTATTCATCAGATAGGACAAAAGTAATAGTAGGGTTTTCCTCAATGGTAGCGCATTGCAGCGTCGCAAACTCAATGGGTTGTCCGCTATCCCCATCAAGCAGATACGTCATAGAGGATTGAGCGTAGGTAGACACTCCTGCAATAATGATAATTACTAAAGGAATACAAATTGATTTGCAGTAAATTAACCCAACACGAAATAGTCTTTCCATGATTTATATCAAAACGACTCTACACATTCAAATTTATCATTAGTTATAAGATCAGTATCTGAATTCATAAAACTAAAATCAATATAATCCTTTCGTTTAACTTTTATTCGTTCAATATCTTGGAATTGTTTTATCTTGTTTGCCATCTGGGAGCAAGAAGAAGCTTTAAACTCAAGTAACTTCATGCGCTGAATGCCTATAGATGCCTCTATCACTAATCCTGGTATTCCACGAATCAACTTAAGGTTGTGAGGGACTGGTGTGTTAGAATCAAAAATGACATAATCATCAGAACTTTCTTTTGTTGCTTTAAAATATCGGTCATCCCTTTTTTTATATGAAATGGGGCCAATTATTTTCCAACCATCTAAATATTCAGGTTCTTTTACAGTATAGCATTTATTTTCGGTTTTAGTCTGGTAATAATAATCAACGGACTCTTGATTCATTTCTCGAATAATTATTTCTGGTTTTACCATTATAGTTCGTGCCCCACAAATATGTGCGATAGAATCAATTAATTCAAAACTATTGCTTGGCGATTGAATTATTTTATAGATATATCTATTTTCTCTGGCCTGCTTAGCAAATATCTTCTTCAGATTTAAGGGTAATCCCTCATTTGAATAATCTGAAACTATACTATAGGTAGCTGTATAACATTGCTTGGAAGTTGCGGAACTCTTCATTCCGGCAAGCAAAAATACGGCCATCAGGCAAAAGCTAGTGAGCATAGTAACTTTAAGTGGTTTTTGTAAAAAAATAAGGCTTATCATCAGTCTTTAATTTAATAGGTTTAAGAAATAGATTACAGCTATGAAGCCATTTTAGTTCTGTACGAATAAAAGACTTGAGAATGCATAAATGCTTTTTATGCAGCCTCAAGTCTCCAATAGATAACTATTTTAGGCCTCTTCACATTTCCAGCCAGGGGGCAATTTTCCAAAATCTTCACAACCCTTTTCATCAGGAAAGGATGTTTTGGTGCCATCAGGCCCTTCAATAATAACTCCAGCGTGAAGCATCGGGGTCATAAAGAACAATGCTAAAACAAATACTACTGTCTTTTAAGTATTTTCATAACAAACAATTAAAAGGTTAAACGGGCAAAAACACCCTATCATCCTTATTGTATTCATACCTAAGCAAATATAAACAAAAAAATTCGATTTTTCCCAAAAAGTGGGGTGCTTTTTGCTTTTGTAATCAATAAAATTCGACTAACTAAGTGCAAGATAGATAGATAGATAAATGCAAGTTTTCAACCTGTTTTTATTTAATAAAGCTCAACATTCAGTATAAAATATGGAAATAGACGTGTAAAATTATTGTTATGCAAGCAATTTGGCTTTATTATATTTAGCTATGACTTTTATTATAGATAATAGAACTTTCGGCCCTCAGAAAAGCACGTGGTTATTGCTATGTGGCCTAATAAAGAGAAGAAAGCTCCCTTTTACTCCATAAAAAGGCCTGCCTCCCCAATTCCTTAATTAGGTTTACTTCATTCCCAAAACCGCCAATTAATCTTCTTTCCACTCTTCTCCCGTTCCTTTTTACGCTTCTTCCTCTTTTTGATCCTTTTCTTTTTTCTTTTTTTATGATTGTCCTTCATTTGCTCCACGATGGTCTTACGATAAAAGACATAGCGCAAAGAAATGCCCGTTTGGAAATCAAAAACTTGTTTTCCACGCAAGTGAATAGCGGGCTTGATGTCATAGGAAAGAATTAAATTATGAATGGTCATCTCCGCACCGAGGATAGCACTTACCCCAAAAGGATTGATCGAAGTGGCTTCACCATCATAGTTCCATGCCTTGTGAAAGCCTCCCCCCATATACATATTAAATCGTCTAGACAAAAGTGGGAAATGTTGCTCTCCCAGTACCGTAATTTGAAATTGATTTTTGCGAAAGCTATTCTCCAAAACCCCTTCGACTGTCGTCCGCTTGGCTATCTTTTGCTGAAAAGTAAATCCAATTCCTGTACCGATACGGATACCGCCTGCACTAATGTAAGATTGTCCCAAGCCTGTCGTAAAACCAACTACTAATATTATTAATACTAAAAAATATTTATACATTGTATTTCTTTTTGTTTAAGCAGAAAAAAACGCTGAATCCATTTTTTTAAAACACGTTTTACAGGTCAAACTCAATAGTATCCCCAGGCTTCAATTTATCCTTTTTATTTTTAGCCGTTTTCTTGGGTGTTGCTTTCTTCTTCGTCATTCTCTTTGGTGCCGCTTTCTTCTTCGCCACTGGCTCTTTTGGCAGCTCCGCAGTATCAAACAAATCAGCTTGCACGGGCTCTTCGACTTTACTCACCTTAATAAGTTTTCTGTCGCTCACCTTATTGCCTTTGGCTTTCCAGCCTTTCACATCAACGAAATCCGATAAGTTAATCGTACTTTCTAAAGACTTATTATTGGCACGCACTTTATAGGTTACCTTGACATCATCCTCTATCGTGGCAAAAAGCAATTTTGATTTTGGGTGGTCTGAAATAAAACGATAGGCTTCATTGATGCCTGTTGTCTCTATTTCAAAACGCTTAATCATCGACCAACCTTTCTCGCCATCAAAATACACTGCACTGACAATTGCATTTGGGTCATACTTCGTGACGGATATTGTATTATTAATATCAAACTTATTGGTCAGCTCATAATCCAACATACGATATGTGCCATCCTTTTGCAAACAAAGAATCAATTCTCCAGTATCAAAATCACCTAGTTTTGTTCCTCGCTTGTTGGTATTTAATTTTCCCGTTAATTCGTCATACCATATAGCTTGTGCACCCAAACTAGACATGCCTTCCTCTTTTAGTACCACCTTGCGTACGGGATATCGGGTGACAATATTACCTTGAGAACCACGCCCCTTGATTTCCAAATCACTAAAACCGTAGTCAAAAACTTTGTTTCGTGCCGTACAGCCTGGCGTCAAATATATCGTCACCAACTCCGCTTCTCCATTGGGGTTTGCTGAAAAATAGGACACTTTTGACTTTGGATTTCCTTTTGTCAAATCGTATTCTTTATCTCTCGTGATGCCTTTGACATTAAATCGTTTGGCTCTCGACTTACCGTCTTTACCATCCGAATAAATCATGTTGTAAGTGGTCCGTTCATCGCCTTTTTTCCAGACGGCGACATGTAAAATATCTTTTCCGACAAAGGTTTTATCATCAATTCGGGTAACCACACATTTACCATCCTTTCGGAAAACAATAATATCATCAATGTCAGAGCAGTCACAGACAAACTCATCTTTTTTCATGCTTTTACCTACAAATCCTTCTTTGCGATTGACGTATAACTTCGAGTTAATAGCAACTACCTGTGTTCTTGAAATAGCATCAAAAGTGGTAATTTCAGTTTTACGCTCTCGACCTTTACCATATTTAGACAAAATATTTTTATAATAGTTAATGGCATATTCTGTCAGATTCGCTAGATGATGCATCACTTCTTTGAGCTCTTCCTCTAGTTTTGCAATTCGCTCATCCGCCTTGAAGGCATTGTATTTAGAAATCCGTTTGATTTTAATTTCGGTCAATCGGATAATATCTTCTTCTGTAATATCCCGTAATAATTGAATACGCTTATCCCCCTTTTTAACTTTTTCAGAAGGCGTCGAAACGTATTTCATTAATCCTTTTCGGATTACTTTTAAGACCTCCTCCCAAGTTTCGCATTCTTCAATATCCCGATAGATTCGTTCCTTGATAAATATTTTTTCTAAGCTAGCAAAGTGTAACTTCTCAAGTAAATCTGCTTTCTTAATTTCTAATTCTAAACGTAATAATTCTTTTGTCGCATCTGTACTATATCTTAACAGATCCAATACGCTGAGAAAATGTGGTTTATTATCCATGATGACACAAGCATTCGGAGAAATGCTTGTCTCGCATTTTGTGAAAGCATACAGTGCATCAATGGTCACATCTGGTGAGGAGCCTGGTTGTAAAGTAATCAATACCTCTACATTTTTTGCCGTGTTATCGACGACCTTTTTAATTTTAATCGTTCCCTTGTCATTTGCTTTGATGATGCTGTCAATCAAGACACTGGTCGTCACCCCAAAAGGCAATTCTGAAATAATTAAAGACTTTTTGTCGGGCGCATGTATTTTGGCTCTAACCCGAATCTTGCCCCCTCTTTTTCCTTTGTTGTAGTTGGTTGCATCCATCATTCCTCCGCCTGGAAAATCTGGCAATAACTGTGGTGTTCGCCCTTTCAAAAGCGCAATAGAACCTTTGATTAATTCAATAAAATTATGAGGCAATATTTTGGTCGAAAGACCCACTGCTATCCCCTCTGCGCCTGTTGCAAGCACCATCGGAAACTTCATCGGAAGATTAATCGGTTCATTCTTTCGCCCGTCATAAGACAATTGCCATGGAGTTGTATCTGGATTAAACGCCACATCCAAAGCGAATTTAGTCAATCGTGCTTCAATATATCTAGGTGCAGCCGCCCGATCGCCTGTCCGAGGATCTCCCCAGTTACCTTGCGTATCAATGAGCAAATTCTTCTGTCCGATTTTAACCAATGCATCACCGATTGCGGCATCTCCATGCGGATGGTATTGCATGGTCTGTCCTATGACATTGGCGACTTTATGATACCGTCCGTCTTCCATCTGTTTCATGGCATGCATGATGCGTCGTTGCACAGGCTTGAACCCGTCCACGATTGAAGGGACAGCTCTTTCTAATATTACATAAGATGCATAATCAAGAAAGTACTCTCGATACATCCCTGTCAAACTAATAATTTTGCCCTCTTCGTCGGCAGCAGTGACATCGTATTTCTTTTTTGCCATTTGGTCTTTTTCTATATTCTTTTGTTTCCTTTCGGAAAAACGTCCCACAAAGGTATTAAATGCTTCATTATTACAGGTCTCCTTTCGGAAAAAAGGAAACGGATCGCAAATATAAAACAAATTGTTGTAATATATTCGTCTTACACTCGGTTG
>JAJRQS010000152.1 GCA_024280135.1 Bacteroidota bacterium
AGGGGTAACCCCTATGCTTGGTTTTAAGATAAAAGATACTCCTTTTTCTGTGGGTCCAAGGATTGGTTATACCTATGTTAGCCTAAAGGGAATAGCGACGGATGGCAATGTACATCGGGTTGGGCTGCCTATTTTTACCACTGCAGCCTTTGCTAGATTAAAGTTTTTAAAACAATTTTTTCTACATGCTGAGTATGAACTTGAATGGAGTAAGCAAGCCTTTTTAAGCGGAAGATATTTGGCATTAGATAGCCGAACCAATGAAATATTGACCGAAAAGCAACAGATTGATAATTTTTATGTGGGCGGAGGGTATAGCCCAGGAGGGTATGAAATTATGGTGCTGTATAATTTTAATGTACCTAAAAACTCTCTAGAACAGCCTTTTTCTATTAGGGCAGGAATGACCTTTAATTTTTAGTTGGGTTGGCCGTAGGGGTGTTGCATGCCGTAGTAGGGGTGTTGCATGCAACACCCCTACTGCGAAATCAATAATTTCTGAATTCTAGGGATAGGCCCACTGCAACTGTTTTCATGGCAGACGATACAAGCATTAATAATATTGTTGTACGATTTTTTTTGTGTGCCTTTATCCGTCTCCTTTAAGGTTTCTATTTGTGCAAGGTAGGCTTCCGCAAAACCATCAAAACTAGGCATCTTCATGCTTCCATCCGTAGGTTTAGCACTCAGGATACTTGAAAAATCAGGTGTCTCAACAGGACGACCCTCTTCTACTGCCTTCTTGGCAGTTTTCCAGTGATTTTCCATTTTACGCATCAATAGCGCGAGTTCACTATCTCCATTTGGATTGGTGGGTTCTACTTTTTTGGGCTCATTTGCGCAAGCGAAAAATAATAAGCTGGCGAAAAGGATGACGAATAACTTCATGGGTATCATTTTGGACAAAGATACTAAATTTTGAGAAGTTTGTAATAAATCCATCATTGCAATTGTAGAGTGCTTATATTTGTGTTAAGTCTAATCTGTTTTTGTAGAACAAGAAAAAAGACTTAATTCTTTCACAAAAAAAACCTTTCACATGAAAAAAGTTTTTACCAAACAACTGATTTTAATGGCGATTTTTGCCTTGTTTACAATTACAGCGCAAGCGCAAGACATTGTTATTACCGAGATAATGTACAATCCACCTGAGTCTGGACAGGATTCTTTAGAGTTTGTCGAAATTCTGAATAATACAACAGCTACTTACGATATGACAGGAGCCGTTTTTGCTTTTGGTAATTCTGAATTTATATTTCCAAGCTTAATGTTAGGAGCTGGAGAATATACTATTGTTGCGGTAAATGATACTGCCTTTAATAGCGTATTTGGATTTATGCCGTATGAATGGACTGGATCAGGTCTAAGCAATAGCAAGAAATTTATTACTTTAAAAGATGTTAATGGCAGCTTTTTGGATTCACTGACCTATTATGATGATTGGTCTTCTGAGTCTGATGGCGGGGGAGCTTCATTGGTGCTTTGTGATGTAAAAGCTGATAATAACTTGGGCTCTAACTGGATCGGAGCAACTACAGGTACTGGTGTGATGATTAATGGAAAAGAAATAAAAGCAAATCCTAATGCCGCTTCTGGGTGTCCATCAGGAATTGAAGTGAATAATGACGATGCGATAACGGCTACTGATGTGAGTCGCCCTATAGATGTATTGGAAAATGATGTCTTAGTGGGCGCCGTTTCTTCGCTTGTCGTTAGTACACCCACTCTTGGAACGGCTTCTGTGAATGCGGATAATGAAGTGGATTACACACCTCCTGCAGGTTCTTGTGGAGTGGTAGATGAATTTACTTATACCGTAACAATGGATAATGGGCAAACAGGAACAGCGACCGTAAAGGTTACAGTTTTATGTGCGCCGGACTATACAATTGGATTAGTGACAACAGAAGACGCAGCCGGTGTAGCAGATTCTTTAGAAGTTATTTGTACTTTAACGGGTGTGGTATATGGTGTGGACATGATTGGCGGTACAGGTGTCCAGTTTACCATGATTGATGCCAATGGAGATGGTATAGCTGTTAGAAGGGGTGATACGGATCTGGATTATACGGTGACAGAGGGAGATGAGGTCAGTGTCGTTGGAATGGTAGACCAGTTTAGAGGGCTGATACAGTTTTCAGCTGGAAAAATAACTAAAAATTCTGCTGGAAATACTTTGTTAGCGCCCACGGTTGTTACTCAGCTTGGAGAAGATACGGAGTCAAAGTTAGTGAAACTAGAAAATATGTACGTTGTGGATATGACTAAATGGTCTGATTCTGGCAGTGGTTTTAATATTAAAATTACTAATGGTGGCGCAGATACTATTGCAGTGCGTATTGATAAAGATGTAGACGCTTATGGTAATGCGACTTTGAAGTCAATGGTTGACGGTGCGACTTTTAATTTGACAGGTATCGGAGCGCAATATGATAGTAGCTCGCCTTATACAGATGGGTATCAAATCTTTCCTAGATATGTAGCTGATTTTGATATTGTTTCATCTACAAATAACCCAGCTTTACAGGAAAATATCAATATTTATCCGAACCCTACAACGGGTGACTTCGTGATTGCGACTAGAGATTTGAAAGTAGATGAGATTCGCTTGGTGAATCTATTGGGACAGACTTTGACAACCGTAGTTACACCTGATGCAATGACTTCTTTATCTTTGGGTAGTTTTCCGAAAGGAGTTTATTATGTAAATATTACAGCAGGTGATTCATTCACAACAATGAAAGTTCAGAAATTCTAATTTTAATATTTAGATTTTGAAAGCGGAGAAAACACTTGTTTTCTCCGCTTTTGTATTTTTGTAGAAATATAAATCAAATGAGAAATAAGGCTATATTGTTTGGGCTCGTTTTGTTGCTATTGGGGTGTGGGACTCAACAGCTTGCGCAAAAAAAGAACTTACACGGCAAAACAATGGGGACTACCTACCATATGTCTTACTTTGGACCTTTAAACACAGAAACAGCCAAAAAAGGAATAGATTCTCTCCTGCTTGCCATCAATGAGGAGGTTTCGACCTTCATGCCCACTTCTACGATTTCTACTTTCAATACGGCTAAAACAGATACGACTATTATAGCATTCTCCAATAAACATTTTTGGAAA
Source organism: Bacteroidota bacterium (assembly GCA_024280135.1). Lineage (GTDB taxonomy): Bacteria > Bacteroidota > Bacteroidia > Chitinophagales > Saprospiraceae > HyVt-613. The sequence continues at coordinate 3,124 of JAJRQS010000152.1, forward strand.
AATCTCCTTGCGGCAAAAAAAATACATAAGCTGACCCAGGGTTTTTTTGATCCGACCGTGATGCCTTTGGTTAATTATTGGGGGTTTGGTTACAAAGGACATAAGCTGAATAGCCAAGCCGATAGTTTAGAGATTGATTCGTTGCTTCAATATGTAGGATTTGATAAGTTATTTATCCGCAAGGATACCCTAATTAAAAGTCATTCAGACATGCAGTTGGATTTTAGTGCTTGCGCAAAAGGATATGCCATTGATGAAGTCGCCCACTGGTTTGAAGCACAGGGAGTTGAAAATTATTACATCGAAATAGGCGGAGAAAATAGAGCTGCCGGGAAAAAATTAAATGGAAAAATCTGGTCAGTTGGGTTAATTATTCCCAAAGAAAATGCAGCGGCAGAGGAGTATCAGACCATTATTACGCTGGATAATCAATCAATGGCAACCTCTGGAAATTATAGAAATTTTTATGAAGTAGCGGGCCAAAAATATAGTCATACCATCAATCCGAAAACAGGTTTTTCTGAAAGGAACACCCTGTTGTCGGCTTCTGTCCTTGCGGATAATTGCCTAAAAGCTGATGCACTAGCAACAGGTATCATGGCGATGGGCTACGAAAAAACAAAAAAACTTTATCAATCTTTGGATAGTATTCAGATTATTCTTAAAATAGGCCAAACAGACGGTACCATTAAAACAGAATTTTTGGGAATGGAAAATCCAAGAATTACAAATTGAAAACTTATGCTTGGAGTAGAATTAGAAAATGACTTGGTCTTCTTTGACATAGAAGCCACAGGTCTAAATATCATCAGAGATAAAATCTTACAGATTGCATTGATAAAGTATAGCCCTGGTAAAGAGGAGCCGCAAGAACTAGAATTATTAATTAATCCTGGTGTACCGATTTCACAAGAAGCCTTTGAAGTGCATGGTATCGGACCTGAGCAAGTACGTAATAAACCAACTTTTGCACAAGTCGCTCAACAATTATTTGATTTTATTGGGGGTGCAGACTTGGCAGGTTATAATTCTAATCGCTTTGATGTGCCGATGTTGATGGAGGAATTTGGGAATGCTGGATTTGAATTTGACATCTCTAAACGTAGGTTACTCGATATGCAACGCATCTTTTATAAAATGGAGCCCCGAACCTTGCGTGCAGCCTTGCGCTTCTATAAAGGAAAAGAAATTGAAAATGCCCATGATGCCATGGCAGATGTGCGTGCGACCATAGATGTATTCAATGGTCAATTGGATATGTATGAAAATAAAGAATGGATTGATCACGAGGGCTTTAGTCATCCGAACCCAGTCGTCAGAAGTGTGAATGCCTTACATGAGTTTACGCATGATGCTACGGCTGCGGACGCTACACGTCGTTTGAAATACGATAAAGATGGGAATCTCGTTTTTAATTTTGGGCAGAAAGCTGGAGAGTTAGTTGGAAAAACGTTGTATCACGATCGCAACTACTTGAATTGGATGCTCAACAAAGATTTTTCTTCGCAGGTGAAACAGATGATTAAACAAGAAGTGTTAAAATATCAAACGGAATTGAAGAATGGGAAAGGGTAGTGTCTTAATACTGTTGGGCCTTCTTGTTGCCTTTGGGTGTAGGCAACAGAAAGAGGGTTGTTTGGATGCCAATGCGCTCAACTTTGATGTGTCAGCGGATAAGGATTGTTGTTGCCAATACCCTTCTATTGTTTTGAAGACCAATTTTAAGAAAGATGATACCACGGGGTATAGTTTTTTTAATGGATATGAGTTGGATCCTGTTAGTGGAAAGGTGTATTTAATAAAATCCATTAGCTTTTTCATCAGTGGATTGGAGATAGAGGACGAGGATGGTTGGTTTAATCCTAAAGGGGAATCAACGCGTTGGATTTACGATGTCTCACCTAAGGAAGAAAAGGTTTCTGATAATGTATGGCTGGTGAAAAGTCAAAAGGTGAGCAAAGACGGCTATGCTTTCGAGACTTTTAATG
>JAJRQS010000153.1 GCA_024280135.1 Bacteroidota bacterium
CCTTTTATATCTACATCTTCCTTAAAAAGAACAAAAAAAGGAAAATGAAAACTATAGATACTCGTTTCCCCTTTATAATACAAATCTTCTACATATTTAGAGGCTTGTTCTTCTGTAATTAATTGTGGGGTTTCACTCATAATATATGGATTTTATCCTAGTCTGAATCTAAATTAGCTCTTTAGTACAATTCACTTTCAAATGGTTTAAAGCTCTTAAGTTTAGGCAACGGCCTAATCTGTATTACTATTGATAGCTAAAGACTGGGCAAATATACAGGGTAACTAGACATTTTATCAAAACTAAATACTTATATCATTAGTATTGCATTCCGCAAAAGACTTAAACACAGCGCATCAACATATAAAATACACAAAATACGCATAAAACCAAATAATTCCCTTTATCTTTGAGCAAGCTAGCCACTAATCAATAAAACAACGACCATGCATTATTATTCATTAGGTAAAATCCCCAAAAAGCGCCATATTCAATTTAGAAATGAAGCAGGTGACTTATACCAAGAGGAGCTTTTTTCGACAGAAGGCTTTTCTGATATTTATTCTCTAATCTATCATATTCATCCTCCGACCAAGGTACTTCAAGTAGGGAAACCTTATTCTGTTGCTCCAAAACTGGTGAAAGATCATCAGCTCAATGCTAGACGATTGAGGGGAATGAAAATAAAACCAGAAGATGACTATTTGACGAGTCGTAAACCCGTCATGGTCAATGCAGACATAAAAGTTGTGTTGGCTGCTCCTCGTGCAGGCACAAAGGATACTTTTTTCAAAAATGCAGATGCGGATGAAATTATTTTTATTCATAAAGGGACAGGCAATTTACAATCTGTCTATGGCCATTTACCCTTTAGCTATGGAGATTATATTGTTATTCCTAGGGGCACAGTCTATCAAATAAACTTTGATGATACCGACAACAGACTACTAATCATTGAATCTTCTAGTGCGGTCAAGACTCCCCAGCGCTATCGGGGTGCATTGGGACAACTATTGGAACACTCCCCTTTTTGCGAAAGAGACATTAGAAAACCTCAAGCACTCGAAACAATCGACAAAGAGGGCGAATTCAAACTCTTTGTGAAGCGACAAGACATGATCTATCCTTTTGTCTATCAATATCACCCTTTTGATGCCATTGGCTGGGATGGCTATTGCTATCCTTATATCTTTTCCATTCATGACTTTGAGCCGATTACGGGTCGGGTACATCAGCCTCCCCCTGTACATCAGACTTTTGAGGGGCATAATTTTGTGATTTGCTCTTTCGTGCCTCGACTTTATGATTACCACCCAGAATCTATCCCTGCTCCGTATCACCATAGCAACATCGACACGGACGAAGTATTATACTACGTAGATGGGGATTTCATGAGTCGCAATGATGTTGAACCTGCCATGCTCACCCTTCACCCAATGGGCATGCCGCATGGCCCTCATCCTGGTTCTATTGAACGAAGTATTGGACAAAAAGAAACAAATGAGTTGGCGGTAATGATTGACACTTTCCGACCACTCGACTTGACAGAATATGCTTTTGAAATAGCCGATGAAGACTATTTTAAGTCTTGGCTTTAAAGCAATCCTTTTTTACTATTAAAAATAAAAAAAGAAATGACCAATAAAGATATTTTCCCTATTAACGGAACAGACTACATCGAATTCTATGTAGGTAATTCCAAGCAAGCTGCTATTTTCTACCAAGCGGGTATGGGCTTCAAACTTGTCGCCTATAGAGGTCCTTTGACGGGTGTTCCAGATAGAGAATCCTATGTAGTACAGCAAGGTAAAATTCGCTTTGTCTTAACTTCCGCCATTTCTGGCGACCATGAAATAGCCAAACATGTCAACAAACACGGTGATGGAGTCAAAGATTTAGCACTATGGGTAGACGATGCCAAGCAATCTTTTGAAACAGCCATAGCAAGAGGAGCAGAGATTGCGTATGAGCCTTACACCATCACTGATGACAATGGCTCAGTGACATTAGCGGCCATCAAAACGTATGGCGAGACTATTCACACTTTTGTCGAAAGAAAAAATTACAAAGGGCTTTTCTTACCTGGATTTGAAGCCAAAGAAAACGACCGCAAGGATCTAGATTGTGGCTTAAAGGTAGTCGATCACTGTGTCGGAAATGTAGGCTGGGGGCAAATGGATATTTGGACTAAGTTTTATCAAGAAGTGATGGGCTTTGAATTATTAGTTACTTTTGATGACAAAGATATTTCAACTAAGTATACGGCTTTGATGAGTAAAGTGGTCAGTAATATTAATGGAAATGGCTACATCAAATTTCCAATTAATGAACCTGCCAAAGGATTAAAGAAATCTCAAATAGAAGAGTATCTTGATTTTTACGAAGGAGCCGGTGTTCAGCACATTGCTTTGATGACGCATGATATTATTGCTACGATTGAGCGCTTACGCGAAAATGGTATTGAGTTTTTGTATGTACCAGATACTTATTACGACACTGTTACAGAGCGCGTTGGAGAAATAGAGGAAGACATGGAAATGCTCAAGAAATTAAACATCTTGATTGACCGAGACGAAGAAGGCTACCTATTACAATTATTCACAAAGCCTGTCATGAATCGTCCAACGGTATTTTTTGAAATCATTCAAAGAAAGGGAGCAGAGTCTTTTGGCAAAGGCAATTTCCAAGCCCTATTTGAATCTATTGAAAGAGAACAAGAATTGAGAGGTACTTTGTAAAGGTAAAGGTAAAAGCTAGATTTGCTAAATCTTTGAGATTTAGTAAATCTAACTTTCTACCCAAAATAGATTCGTTAGAATTTTGATTCCAAAGACAAAACCTCTATGAGAAAAAAAGACAGAATTCGATTCATCCAAAAAACGCTAGACGAGCTATACCCTACGACACCTATACCCTTAGATCATACAGATGCATATACGCTTTTGATTGCCGTACTACTATCTGCCCAATGTACAGACAAACGGGTCAACATCATCACCCCCAATCTTTTTGCGAAAGCGAACACGCCTGCAAAAATGGCTGCGCTCCCTATTGAAGAAATCGAAGATTTAATTCGAACCTGCGGATTATTTCGCACAAAATCCAAAGCCATTAAAAAGCTATCAGGCATGCTCGTCGAATTATTTGACAGTCAGGTTCCTGATAATTTTAAAGACTTAGAAAGCCTACCTGGTGTGGGGCACAAGACAGCCAGTGTGGTCATGTCACAAGCTTTTGGCGTGCCTGCCTTTCCTGTGGACACCCATATTCATCGGCTTGCAAAAAGGTGGAAATTAACCAATGGAAAAAATGTGGTTCAGACTGAAAAAGATTTAAAAAAAGCTTTCCCTGAAGACACTTGGAATAAATTACATCTTCAGATTATCTATTTTGGACGAGAATACTGCCCTGCTCGTGGACATCACGCGAATGATTGCCCTATTTGTAGCTCCTTATGAAGTTAGTCCTTTGGACGTTTATGTGCGCTTTGCGCGTTTATGTGCGCTTTGCGCGTTTATGTGCACTTTGTGCGTTTATGTGCGCTTTGCGCGTTTATGTGCGCTTTGCGCGTTTATGTGCGCTTTGCGCGTTTATGTGCGC
>JAJRQS010000154.1 GCA_024280135.1 Bacteroidota bacterium
CGTAAGAACCGAATATTTGTATAAAAACCAAACCGGTATAGATAATAAAATAGACACAAGTATAGAAAAAATGTAGAACGTAGCTGAGATATCTGGCGTAAGTAGCGACACATTCATTGAAGATTCCTGATCATAAGTTAATAATTTAATGACTATACTAAATATAGTGAATGCTAAAGCCATAATTGCCAGAAAAAAAGCCCACTGCCCAGTAGTCTTTAGATGTTTGTTGCCCGTAAATTTAGTGGAATTCCACTTTCTTCTGGTGAGTCTAGTAGTTGATTCATTTTCATTTTTTAGATTGTAGTTAAGCAAGAAAGAACAGTTTAGAAAAAAAAACAATAATTAAGACAAAATAAATGATAAAAAGGATACCATAAAAACGATAAAAAGATACAGACCATTTGAGCGCGTCTTCCAGTACTTTAGGTTCTTTCTGTTTAACGGCTCTTTTCATATTGCTAGAATAACTGAGGAGATAGATTAGTGGAATTGATAAAATAACTAGGACTATAACGAATATCAGAAAAAAGCCCATAGAATATTCATCATGTATGATAGAGAGACGTAAGGATAGCACAATTATAGGAAGTGTCAAAAAAATAATTCCTAATATAGCCAAAAAGCTCGCCCATTTAGCTCCAATTAAAGCATGTTTTTGTCCTTCTTTGTCTAAGACAAGGAGGTTTTCTTGTAGATGATCGTCTAATAAATTATTGTCCATGTAGTGTTTTTAATCGCGTGATACAATGCGAAGTACGTAATAGAAAAGCATCATCAAAGAGGCAAATAAGCCCAAAGCTGCACCTATATATTGGTCGCTTGAATACTTATGCACTAGGTTTGAGGTTTGGTATAAAATGGATCCACCTGCTAAGGCTATCATCGCAACAGAAAACCATAGTCCTAAATTAAACCCAAAAAGTAAACCTGCTATGATTAACCCAATAGCCACAAAAGAACCTATGGTTATTGCATTTCTTAAAAAAGAAAAGTCTTTTTTTGTCAAAAAAACAATTGCTGAAAGTCCAGTAAAAAGAGAAAGCGTTAAGACGCCTGCTTGTCCGATGACATTTGCGCCATTTGATTTGACGCTTGCCATGTAGATTAAAGGTAAAAAGATGAAGGCCTCCGCTAAAATGTATAGAAAGAAGCCTAAATACTGTTTGTTTTTGTCATGGCTTTTGAATGTAAGCCCCTGTGCATAATTGGTGACCAACATAAAGCCGCCCAACATAAGTAACCACATGCTCCCTCTTGTGAGGGCAAAAGCCGCTTCTTTGATAAAAGGGGTATTCAAAAAGAAGGCTTCAACTAGAAAAAAGACTAACACACCACCTGCCACGTGGGAATAGGTCTTTTTGTAGAAAGTGACTTTAGCATTTTGTGCTAGGCGATCAAAAGGTATTGACTGTTCCATTTTTTCTGTAAAGATATAAAAAAATCAACTAAATAAAAAAACTAAGAGGTCGCTTTTTTCTTTTCCAAATAACGCTCTTTGATTACGTTTATGTGATGTACATTATGCCCAGCACACAACCATCCTAATATTCGTGGAGTAATAGGTAAAAGACTTGCTGAACCTTCAAAATCAAGTACTTCAGGATTTATCGTTTTAAAAAGAGCGATAGTTGCATTGCGCACATGTACAAACTCGTCTTTGAGTGCACTCAGGCTTAGATTGTCACAATTATCTAGATCGGCAAATTGTTTTTCATCAAAACCAGGAAGTGAGGTAATATCTTTTCGGGATATGCGTAAGGCACGATAAGCAAAAACACGTTCCGTATCTGTAATGTGCCTTAGGACTTGCTTGAGGCTCCATTTTCCTTCTGCATACTTAAAATTGGCCTGTTCTTCGGTAAGTTTTTCTATAACCGCTAAAGTGTCATTACCAGACTTTCGTAAAGATTGAATTAAATCAGTTCCTTCTGCTTTGCCTATATAAGCGGTAAAAAAGCGATTCTCATTTAGATGAGTGGGACGATTGATCATGTTGTTATGAATTAATACTTGAAAGAGGAGAACCAAAGATACAAAAAAAGTCCAGAAGAAAGATAATTGTTAGGACTACTTTTTGAATTGAAAACTGTTTAAAATCTGCTCACCCATTTTCATATATTGGTCAAATTGATTTTATTCACAAGTTAAAGTTAAAACATAAGCTTTATTATTCTGTATCCATAAATATTGTTCAAATTTCAAGTCCCGGTTATTCATTGTTCCTTGATAAATTAGTTGGTGGTAAGTTAAATTGTTTGCTTTTTTGCGCTCACTCAAAAACATTTTGCTATTTTTAAAGTAATTCGCTAGGGAGTTGGAAGTCCCATATACGTATTCATCAAGAGAAACGGTATTCTCTCCAAAATCTTGAATAATTAGATTGATATTTTCTTTAAAAAGGTCAGCAGTATCACGCTGTGGACTATATAATATAAATTCTGTAGCCATTTGGTGGCTGGTATCTATTGTCCAAAAATGTGGATACTGAATTCGATATGTTTCCTGTTCAAAACTTAAAGTAATCGTATCTACAATTGGCGCTTGTCCAAATAATGAACATTGTAATAGGATGAAAAGAAATCCTAGAATTTGGTTTTTCATAGTTTCTGCTTTTACTACTTTTGAAGCGGATTAATCTTCCAAGAATTTAAAACGCTTGATTCCTTTATAGTCTGTCAAATCATACATGGAAGGTACAATTGAAATATAGCCTTCAGATAAAGCATAATTATCCGTACCTTCTTCCATATCAGAATGGTCGAAACTGCCCGTTAACCAAAAGTACTGTTGACCTTTAGGGTCAATGGCTTCGACATATTCTTCTATCCATCTTGCATCTGCTTGGCGACAGATTTTATATCCTTTTATTTCTTCGTAAGGAATCGCAGGGATATTGACATTTAAAAGATAGTTGCCTTGAAGTTTTTGCTTGTGCAAAATAAAGCGCAGTAACTCTGCAATATGTTGGCTTGCTGAACTAAAGTCTGCCTCAAAAGAATAATCCAAAAGAGAAAAACCAATAGAGGGGATACCTTCTAAATGTGCCTCCATGGCTGCCGACATCGTACCCGAATAAATGATATTAATAGAAGAATTAGAACCATGATTAATACCCGACAGACATAGGGAAATTTCTCTATCTTTTAATAATACGGTCTTTGCGAGCTTTACACAATCCACAGGAGTGCCAGAGCATTCATAGGACGTAACGCCTTCAAAGACATCGACTTTACGAATGCGTATGGGGTCAGAGATGGTAATACCATGCCCTTTTCCAGATTGTGGTTTGTCAGGAGCAACGACAAAAACTTCTCCAAATTGCTTAGCAACATTAACCAAAGCTTTTATTCCTGGAGCGACGATGCCGTCATCATTGGTTACTAAAATTAAGGGGTTCGCCATGGGAGTGTTTTATTCATTATCTCTATTGACTCGTACGGGTCTTCCTTCAAATTCAATATTGCTAAAAGCATTCGAAATACGTTTCGATTCTTTCTCACTTACATCAAAGTAAGAATGCTTTTCCCGTAAGGTGATGTTACTAATAGTGTTTTTGTCAATCTTTGCACTATTGGCAATATAAGTGATGAGCTTTGTCTGGTTTAGCTTGTCCATCTTACCGATATTGATAAAGAATCTTTTTGCACCTGGATTAGTTTGTCTTCTTTCTGAAGAGCCCGAATTCCGCTGAAGTCCTGCACGTCTTTCTTTACGATTACGTGTATCTGTGCGTTCCTCCCTCGCTCGACTTGGACGTCTTTCCGACCTGCCAAAGCGTTCTCTTCTATCTCCACTATCTCTTCTGTCACGTCTTTCTCTTCTGTCACCCCGATCTCTTCTTTCTCTTCTTTCTCCACCACTACGTCTATCCCGTCCTCGGCCTCGTTCTCCACGCCTTCCCCGATCCCCTCTATCGGAGTAATCGGAAGTTTCACTAATATTTAAATCTTTGCCTTTTGACGAAAGTCCTACTTTCTTGAGTTCTAGGGCAATTAATTTTTTGATCAAATCTTCTTTGGAAATATCTGCTAATACCTCTAGAACATCATTGACACTTTCCTCCTTGATGGATTCATCAATTGGACTTTTGGCAATATGCTCTGCCCAATTGTGCAAACGAAAAGTCAGCACCTCCTTGTTACTAGGAATGTGTAATCTAGAAAACTCAATTTTTAAACTTCTCTGAAGTTGTTTGATTTTTCTCATGCCACTTGGCGGAATAAAAGCAACCGAGATTCCTTTATTTCCTGCACGACCGGTACGACCAGCTCTATGTGTGTAATAGGCCAACTCATCAGGAAGAGAGTGGTGGATAACATGCGTAATACTATCTACATCAATCCCTCTAGCCGCTACATCTGTACCCACCAAAACTTGAAGGGCATGTTTCTTAAAACGCCCCATCACCCGATCTCTTTGCGCTTGGCTTAGGTCACCATGCAAGGCATCTGCTTTGTATCCCGCTTCCATTAATTGCTCTGCAACTGCTTGTGTATCTCGACGTGTTCGACAAAAAACAATACCACGCATATCGGGATTAACATCCAAAATACGTTTGATGGTTTCCATTTTATCTCGGTTCTTCACCAACGCATATTGATGCTCAATGTCCACATTGACTTGGTTGGTCGTATTAACCTTGACTTCAGCAGGATCCGTCATGTAACTGTTGACGATTTTTC
>JAJRQS010000155.1 GCA_024280135.1 Bacteroidota bacterium
CAGTATGGACGCCAATTTTCCTTAGTCATCAGCCAATTTAATAATAAAGATTACAACAACGAACAAAGTAAAAAGCACGGTAGTACATTCCTATTCACTAAGCACTTATTAGATCAAGGGCTCAGCATTAAAGAAATTGCCGAAAAAAGGGGATACAGCACCGGGACAATTGAGTCACATATTGCTAGACTTTATGCTGAAGGAGAAGAGGTTAATATTTCAGCCATCATCTCAGAGGATAAATTAATTGAACTGGCTGTTTTGATTGGAGAACTACCCTACCCCATTGCCTCAAATCTCAAACAGGCTTTTGAACATTTTGAACAGGTCTGGTCTTATCCCCAAATCAAATTAGCCGCCGCTCATTTAGAACGACAAAATGCTGGAAAAGGGAGTTTGTTTTAATAGTTAGAATCCATTAAAAAATACCCATTTTCGGAAGAAAAATTATCAAGCCCACTAACAAAGCCATAATCGACACTATCAATACGGCAGCGGCTGCTAGGTCTTTTACTTTTTCAATACCCTTATCCCAATTGGGTTCAACATGATTTGCTAATGCCTCAATGCTTGTATTAAAGACCTCAGCGGCAAAAACAAGTCCGATACATAAAATGATTAACACCCACTCAGTCCTATCTATCCCAAAATAAAAACCTAAGCCTATCGCCACAATAGCAGCAACTAAATGCACATAGGCGTTATGCTCTTCCTTGAAGAAAGTACGGATTCCTGCTAGCGCAAAACCCATACTTTTAAATCGGTCTATGATTGAAAATTTCTTTGCCATCGTATTACAAATAACAGTTAGATTCATCCTGAATAACCCAGTCATCAAGCTGTAAAATCCAATCTAAACGAATCTCTATACCCGACTTTAATATTGCATATTCAACCTTGTCTTTTGTTTTCAACGTGACAATAGTAGTTTCGATTTGTTCTTCATTACCTTGGGCATCTTGGTACCTAATCTTTACCATTTTTTGTCGCATGGCTGCAATTTCAAAATGATCATAGACTTGACAAGGAATCCTTTTGTACGGTACAGGCATAATTCTTCTATTTAACTGTCTGTTTAACTCCAAATACCCTAAAGTTGTTCAAACATAACTATATTGCACATCAAAAAGAATAGTCATGCTTAAATCGAACCAATATGCCTCATTACTTGTTCTCATTGCCTTGCTTCTTTTGTCACAAAGCTGTGAAAAGAGAACAGATAAAACAAGTCCAAAAACAGACTCTATGTATCAACATTTAGCCAACGCGCCCAAAGCCGAAAAGAGACCCAAATCTTTAATGAAACATGGAGACACTCGCATTGACCATTATTATTGGCTCAATCAACGAGAAGACCCGAAGGTTATTGACTACTTGAATGCTGAGAATGAATATACCAACAAAGTCTTAGCCCATACTAAAGACTTTCAAAAGTCACTTTTTGAAGAAATCAAAGGGCGAATCAAAGAAACCGATATGTCTGTACCCTATCAAAATAATGGGTATTGGTATTATACACGCTATGAAGAAGGAAAAGAATATCCTATTTATTGCCGTAAGGCGAAAACACTCGAAAACAAAGAAGAAATCCTACTCAACGTCAACAAAATGGCAAAGGGATATGATTTTTACCAAGTAGCTGGTTTATCCATTAGTACAGATAATCGGTTACTTGCTTTTGGGGTGGATACCGTGTCACGACGAAAATATACAATCTATGTTAAAGACCTTAAAACGGGTAAAATCTTAAAAGATGCTATCCCAAATACCACTGGAGGTGCTGTCTGGGCAAATGATAACAAGACCTTATTTTACACCACTAAGGATAAGACCCTGCGAGCTAGTAAAATTCATCGCCACCAACTAGGAACTCCGATCAAGAAGGACCAAGTTGTTTACCATGAAAAAGATGAAACCTTTGGCTGTCATGTTTACAAAACAAAATCAAAGAAATTTTTAATTATTGGATCTTACTCGACACTTTCTACGGAGAGTCGTATTTTGGATGCCAATACACCTACTAAATCTTTTCAAGTTTTTCAACCGAGAGAAGAAGATCATGAATATAGTATCGAGCATTTTGAAGATAAGTTTTATATAGTCACCAATTGGAAGGCTAAGAATTTTCGATTGATGGAAACGCCCATTCACAAAACACTAAAAAAGAATTGGAAAGAGGTCATTCCCAATAGACCCAATGTGTTGCTTTCGGATATAGATGTATTCAAGGATTTCATCGTATTGAGTGAACGAAAAGATGCTACTGAGCAGATTCATGTCATACCTGTCAAAGGTAAAGATTACTATTTAAAATTTGATGATGCGGCCTTTTCTGCTTATCCGAAAACCAATTTAGATTTTGATACCAAAACACTCCGTTTTGGCTTTACATCCATGACAACACCTAATTCTACCTACGAGATAGATATGGTAACCCAAAAGAAAACCCTACTAAAACAACAAGAGGTCATTGGTGATTTTAAAGCGAGTGATTACAAATCAGAGCGAATTTTTGTGACTGCTCGTGACGGAAAAGCCAAGATCCCCGTTTCCATCGTTTATAAAAAAGGCTTTAAAAAGGATGGGAAAGCCCCCCTTTTAGAATATGCTTATGGATCTTATGGCTATAGCATAGACCCCTATTTCAGTAGTGTTAGGTTAAGTCTTTTGGATAGAGGTTTTGTTTATGTAATTGCTCATATCAGAGGCGGACAAGAATGGGGACGACAGTGGTATGAGGATGGCAAGTTGATGAAAAAGAAAAACACTTTTACTGATTTTATTGATGTCGGTCAATACCTTGTTGAACATAAATATACTTCTTCAGACCGCTTATTTGCGCAAGGAGGAAGTGCCGGTGGACTGCTCATGGGTGGTATTATTAATATGGCTCCCAAGTTATACAAAGGCGCAATCGCACAAGTTCCTTTTGTGGATGTAGTGACCACTATGCTCGATGAGTCAATCCCTCTTACCACAGGAGAATATGACGAATGGGGCAACCCGAATGAGAAAGAGGCCTATTTTTATATCAAATCCTATTCTCCTTATGATAATATTGAGGCCGTTGATTATCCAGCTTTACTAGTAACTACGGGACTACATGACTCACAAGTTCAATATTGGGAGCCTGCCAAGTGGGTGGCAAAATTAAGAGCAACCAAAACAGACAACAATCCTTTGCTTTTAAAAACCAACATGGAGACTGGGCATTCGGGCGCATCTGGTCGTTTTGAACATTTAAAGGAAGTGGCGCTTACTTATGCATTTCTATTTGACTTGATGGACATAAAAAAATAGATAGTGACGAAATATATCATTGGCTTAATGTCGGGAAGTTCTTTAGATGGACTAGATATTGCTTTGTGTGAATTTCGGTATGATACGCTTCCGCAAAAAGGTAAAATTGATTGGAAAATCCTAAAATCTGTCACCATTCCTTATGACGAGGATTGGCAAATTCGCTTGCGCAAAACACCTTCTATGTCCGCATTAGCACTAGCCGAAACAGATGCTGCCTTAGGACAATTATTTGGAGAATCAGTCGCAAATTTTATCTCCAATATTGAGAATAATATTAAAATTGATTTAATCGCTTCGCATGGACATACCGTTTTTCATTTTCCTGAAAAGGGATTCTCTACTCAAATAGGTCATGGTGCTTTCCTTGCGAAAAAATGTAATTTACCCGTGCTTTATGATGTAAGAATGGCGGACATCGCTCAAGGCGGGCAAGGTGCTCCATTGGCTCCTGTCGTGGATGAATGGCTCTTTCCTGATTATGATTTATTTCTAAATCTCGGAGGAATTGCGAATATCTCAGCTAAAACTAAAAATGGATTTATTGGATTCGATATTTTTGGTGCCAATCAAACCCTTGACGCTCTTGCCAATCAATTAGATTTACGTTACGACAACAATGGGTCAATTGCCTCTAAAGGGCGCCTAAATAATAGTTTATACAAAAAGTTGAAAGACTTACCCTTCTTGCAACTACCCTACCCAAAATCGCTTGATAATCAATGGGTTATGAATAATATTACACAAGTTGTGGTGGGTTATTCTGATACCATCCCCAACAAACTAGCCACAATGGTAGCAGTCTTAGCGGAAGAAGTCGCTTCGTCAATCGAAGAAATCTTGCCCTTAATGCCTAGAAAAAATCCAAAATTACTAATCACCGGCGGCGGAGCACACAACCGCTTTCTAATCGACAGAATCAAACACCATTGCGCTAAAAACATCGAAGTAATCATTCCTTCAAAAAGTATTATTAATAATAAAGAATCCTTATTAATGGCACTCATGGGCTTACTTCATCTAAACAACCTACCCAATAGTAATCCAACTGTAACGGGTGCTCGAAATAATAGTGTTGGTGGGGTTTTAGTTTATCCTTAGCAACTAGATACTAGCCACCCAAGTACTCGTACACCAAAGAAGCCAAACGTCCTGAAGCCCCTCTATTGCCTAATTGTTCTTTTAGTTTTTTATAATCTTCCTTAATCCTACTTACGTTGCCCTCCTCTAGTATTATTTTTAATTCATTAGTCAGACTTTGTGTATTTAATTCATCTTGGATTAGCTCTTTTACGATCTCTTTTTTTGCGATTAGATTTACTAAGGAAATATATTCCACCTTAACGACACGCTTGGCAATGGCATAGGAAATTGGGCTGCCTTTATAACAAACGACCTGTGGGACTTCAAACAAAGCCGCTTCCAACGTAGCCGTCCCAGAAGTAACTAATGCTGCTTTCGATTGAGCTAAAATGTCATAAGTCTTTCCAAAAATCACCGGCACTTTTTGCGCAAGCGAATCACTCTGCATCACCAATTGATAGAATGATTCTTCTTGACTAGGGGCTCCTGCTATGATAAACTGATAGTTTGGAAAAGTGTCTATCACTGAAATCATCTCAGGTAAGACCTTTTTTATTTCCTGCTTACGACTACCCGGTAGCAAGGCAATGATGGGTTTTTGCGCAAGCGAATACTTTTTACGCAAGTTCACAGAAGGCAAATAGTCTTCCACTACATCGAGTAGAGGATGTCCCACAAAATCAACCTCCATCCCATGTTTTTTATAAAACTCCTGCTCAAAAGGCAAGATCACAAACATCTTATCGACATGTTTTTTGATCTCCTTTACACGGGACTGATGCCAGGCCCAAATCTGTGGGGAAATATAATAAAAAACTTTTATTCCTTTGGTTTTCAACCACTTAGCCATCCTTAAATTAAAACCAGGATAATCAACTAAGACCACAACATCAGGTCGAAAAGATAAAATATCAGCTTTACAAATCTTAAAATTACCTAAAATGGTGCGGATATTTTTGGCAACTTCCACAAAACCCATAAAAGCTAATTCCTTATAATGCTTCACCACTTTCACGCCAGCATCAGACATCAAGTCACCACCCCACCCTTCGATTTCAGCATCACCATCTAAGGTTTTTAAAGCTTTTACAAAATTCGATGCATGCAAATCTCCAGAAGCCTCACCAGCAATAATAAAATACCTCATCGGGATCGAATAATGACTAAGCCCAGTATTCTAAAAAATACTGGGCTCGATCTATTTATAATATTACTGCACTTTTTTTACAATTTCTAGGATTGCATTTTGATGCACCGTATAAGTCATCATTTTTAATTTTACATAGTCCTCACTTAAAAAGAAGTAGCCTGGATCTACTCCATTTCGGGCACTACTTCCCGAATCCTTTACCAAGAACCACCACTTGCCTTCATCGTCTTCTTTGTATCCCATTACGTGAACCGCATGATCATCCGAAGTAGAACCATTATCAAAACGCATTTGTCTCGCATTTTCATCAATATACTCGGAAGGAATATCGAAAGAAGGTACAATCGCAACACTTTGACTGGGCAAATATCCAGGCTCTGACACATCACCCCCAATCGAAACAGAATATCCTTTTTCTAAAGCTTGCTTTAAGCCGTTCATAAAATCATCTAGCGGGACGTTCAAATAATCAGTACTATTCCAATAGTTATCAGGCACATCCCATTCCGCATGTTGCCAATATGGATACTGCTTTAGTGACATTACATTCACATATTCTTCAGGATTAATCTTAGCAATATCCCGCATAAAAGTAATCGGATCATACGCCTTTCTGTTATAATAAAAAGTCTTCGGCGGAGTTCCCAAATAGGTATTCAAAATAGCTTTAACACTTGCTAAGATAACATCTTTATCCCAAGCTCCCCGAGCCTTTTGAGACTCTAAGAAACCTTTTATTTCATCAAACATCTTTTTGTGATCGGGATACTTTGTGTTTTTTGCATTGCCTTTGTAGGCAGAGGCAGGTACTATTCCATGCTTTTTCATCTGTCGGGCAAGCGCATTCGTTTCTGAACCTTCCCCTAGATGAGAAGCCCCCTTTGTTTTGATATACTCTTCTGCTTTCGCCAAATACTCAAAATAGACTAAGTACATCTCTGAAAGTTTTATTTCTTTTTCGGTCTTTCTAAAAATTTCAGACTCATAAAACGAGGAAGTAGAAAAATTCCAACAAGTACCTGTTCTTCCTTGGGACAATGGAGCATTACACCAAACGGTCGTAAATTCTTTATGAGATTTTGGAAAGTGTTCGCTTTTGGGTGCGAGCTTGAGGACACGTTTTGGCGTGTACTTACCCCCATCTAAAGACTGCAATACCTTACTATAAAAAGGATTTTTATAATCAATATACTGCGCATCATCTTTATCTTGCTGGGCTTGTAGTGCTTGCGCGAAAAAAAGGAGCACTAAAAAAAATAGATTCTTACTCATCATTAGTGTGTTTTAGTTCATTAAACGTGGTCAACCACGGAATTTGTTGTTCAAGGTCAAAGATAAGAAAGATTAACCATATAAAAGAGCCATAAAAGTCAACGACTTTTATGGCACTAGAATAAATAACCCGCAGATTCCACTTACCACCAAAACGGCAACCCATATTCAATCAAAAGAATGCAGCAATTCCGATCTTATAAAAGGGTATTACAGCCTGATTGACTACTAAACAACACCTCTGTGTGACAGGGCAAAACAAACAATAAGCTAAAAAAGCATAAAAACCACTATATTTACGGCTTATTTCTATCTAAAAGAACAATGATGAAACAGAATGGAACCGCAATTCCTACCAATGGTCAACAGACTAAGACGAATCCGCCTTTGGTCTGGAAAGATGAAGCCAATACTGGGCTTGACACCATCCGAAAGATCATACTAGGTAAACATCTTAACGAGATGGAAGCGAAACTCCAAAAAATGAGTAAGAAATATGAAGTCTTACTCCAACAAATGGATACTCGATTAGAACAAAAAGAAGCTGAACACCACCAACGCTTACTAAAATTGGAGGCTGAATTTTTTAATAGACTTAACCAAATTCAGGCATCCGTCAAAGAAGAAATATCTTCCGTAGAATCTAAAGTCACACAACACACAGAAAAAACAGTGGATTTTGGAAAAATATTAATGGAACTAGGAAAAGAATGGTCTCTTGGAAAAAGTAAAAAATAATACAACCAAACGCTTTTACCCTAAGACCAGAGTTGTAGCATCAGATCCAGAGTATGCGATCTTCGATGAACCTCCTACGATAGAAAGAAGCGTAGCGCCCCCAGTCTTTGATGATGCCGATCTATTTGAAGAACTCAAAGAAGTGCTGCTCAAAGAAGATCGTGAAGCCCTCCAACGGTTACAGGACATTTTAGACGAACCCAATAAGCTTTCCGTTAAAGTGTCTCCTGTCATGGAAACAAGGTTGAAAGCCTTTAAAGAAGCTTTTCCAAATGAATACCGCAGAATCATTGACCAAATGATCGCCGAAAAGCTTGCCAATTCAAAAGAAGAATTGCTTGAGGCCATCTATCCCATCATGGGCAAGCTCATTAAAAAATACATTGCTCTACAATTTGGATTACTAAAAGAAAGCATTGATCAGAAGATGAAATTTGGATTTTGGCAGCGACTCAAATCAAAATCAAAATCCATCATAACGGGCGTAAAAAGCGAAGACCTTGCGCTAAATGACCTCCATTCTGTGACAATTGAGAAAGTTTTTATTATCCAGAAACATTCTGGTCTTTTAATTGCTTCAAGTGACCATCGATCTGACCAAAATGATATTATTGCGGGTATGATGACTGCGATTAAGTCTTTCGCTGAAGATGCCTTTGATAAGCAAGGAAGAGAGTTGGAAGAAATAAATTACGGCGGCTACAAACTGCTTTTAGAAGCATATTACTCCTATTACTTTGTGGTCGCAGTATCCGGTAATATTTCCCTCCATCAAAACGATTTAATTCACGAAAAAATGAGTAACTTTGCTAGTAGAAATCTACACAGGAATCAGGTCAAAGACGGTCAATTCTCTTTGGCCATCTCTGTGAAGCTGGCAGACTATTTTTTATAAGCGGACCCCAACCAAACCATGGTATCAAAAAAAATCATTTTAACAGGTAGTTTTGGCGTAGGAAAGACTTCTCTTTTCGAGCAATTTTTATATTCCAAATTTAGCAATAAATACCTAACCTCAATTGGGGTAAAAGTAGATAAAAAGATAGTCACCATAAACGGAAAAAACTCTCATTGATCATCTGGGATATCGCTGGAGAAGTTAAACAAGATAAAGTACCAACCTCGTATTTTCTAGGCACATCAGCCATTATTTATGTATTTGATGTAACTCGTAAATCAACCTATGAAGATATATCAGAGGACATCAGCCATTTGAAGGAAATGTTACCCAGAGGAATTGTATCAGTAGTGGGCAATAAAATCGACTTAGTTGAAGATACTTTAATTACAAAACTAAAAGAAGAAATAGCCATTCCGTGGGACATTTTAACAAGTGCCAAAACAGGGGAAAACGTCGAGGCATTGTTTATCCAAATAGGCGAGAAAATTTTATTACAATCTTAAAAACTGATTTGTGGAGAAGGAAGCAAGAAGTCATCAATTTTGGCTGAATGAGAAAGGGCAAGTAATCAAAGAAAAAGGTAATTTATTACCCAGTGACATTGTCGAGGAACTTTCAAAAAAATTGATTTGTCCCATATTATTGAGTGTGTTTCAAGACGTACTTAATCTCGAAAAGGATTCGCCTCCTCTTTATATTCCTAAAGTTAATCTAGCCACTCCATGGATAAATGGTTTTTTTGATTATTTTCTTTCCATGACGGATGAGGGAGTTCTTTGGGAAATTAAAGACATCACAGAAGCCACGAACAACAAACTCATCAGACTGCAACCTGAAATGGAGCAGAAACTTAGAGCAGAAACCAATACCTTTTTGCAAAAAGGTGATTCTTGCGACAATCTCCAGACACCAAACGAAGAATAGATACCTACCTAGTAATATTACCTTGTTTCATCTAGACCTCTTGTCACCTCTCCTAGTGAACCTGAATAGCATTTACTTAGAGCAAAAAAAAACCTAAAAAAGACTATAAATTCATTCTTTATTAGTAATTTTGCGAGTTCGCTAGCTGAAGATTTTTTGACTAGTGAATATTTGTAGAAAGATAAAGTTTTTTCAAAATACTTAATAGGAGTTTTACTGACTTAAACGTTTAATAACCAAAGGGTTATATGGCTTTTTTGCGCAAGCTCCAAATAAGATTGAAAACTACCGCTTTAATCCCTACGCATACTTTGAATAGATAAAACAACCAAACTACATGGCATCTGACAATCCAAGAATTATAGATGTAAATATTGAGAAGGAAATGAAAGAGGCATATATCGATTACTCGATGTCTGTCATTGTTTCAAGAGCGCTACCAGATGTACGAGATGGCTTGAAGCCTGTACATCGTAGAGTACTTTTCGGTATGAGCGAACTAGGACTAGTACATAACAAAGCACATAAGAAATCTGCTCGTATCGTCGGGGAGGTACTCGGTAAATATCACCCACATGGTGACACTTCCGTTTATGACTCCATGGTTCGTATGGCTCAGACCTGGTCCCTTAGATACCCACTAGTAGATGGGCAAGGAAACTTTGGTTCGATGGACGGTGATAGTCCAGCAGCCATGCGTTACACAGAAGCTCGCTTACGCAAAATTTCGAAAGAATTACTTGCGGATATAGATAAGAACACCGTTGATTTTCGATTGAATTTTGATGATTCGCTTGAAGAACCAACGGTTTTGCCAGCTAGATTTCCAAATCTACTTGTCAATGGTGCATCAGGTATTGCCGTCGGTATGGCTACCAATATGCTACCGCATAACCTTACGGAATCAATCAATGCAACTATCGCTATGATTGACAATCCCGATATCGAGTTAGAGGAGCTGATGACTCATGTAAAAGCACCCGACTTTCCTACTGGAGGCATCATAAGAGGAGTCACCGGTATAAAGCAAGCCTATGAAACAGGAAGAGGTAAAGTCGTCTTGCGTGCAAAGACTGAAATTGTTGAAAGCAAAACGGGTAAAGAAACCATTATTGTTTCTGAGATACCTTATCAAGTGCACAAAGCGAATTTAATCGTGAAGATTGCGGATTTGGTTAATTCTGGTAAGCTAACAGGTATCAGTGACATACGAGATGAATCTGATAGAAGAGGACTTCGTATTGTGATAGAAATCAAACGTGACGCAATGGGCAGCGTGGTCTTGAGCAAATTGTTTCAATACTCTTCCCTTCAGACTTCATACGGCATCAATAACATTGCCTTGGTGAATGGTCGTCCCGTAGTGCTTTCTTTGAAAAGGATGTTGGAAGAGTTTATCAAGTTTCGATTAGAAGTCATTGTACGTCGTACGAAATTTGAATTGGCGAAAGCAGAAGCAAGAGCACATATCCTAGAAGGCTATTTAATAGCCTTGGATCATTTAGATGAAATCATCAAATTGATTCGCGCTTCTCAAACGCCCGATATTGCGAAGGAAGGTTTGATGGCTAATTTTGAATTGTCAGAAATCCAAGCAAAAGCAATCCTGGAGATGCGTCTTCAACGGTTGACAGGCATGGAGCGGGATAAAGTAATCAAGGAGTATGAAGAGATAAAAATAAAAATTGCAGAATACAAAGAAATACTCGGTAGCGAAGGCAAACAAAGAGAGATCATCAAAGGCGAACTAACGGAGATAAACGATGTCTATGGGGATGATCGCCGTACAGAAATCAGCTTTGAGGATGGAGAGATTGCCATTGAGGATCTCATTCCCAATGATGAAGTCGTAATCACAATTTCTAACTTAGGCTACATCAAACGGACTAAACTTGAGGAGTATCGGACTCAAGCACGTGGTGGTCGAGGCTCTAAAGGCAGTAAGACACGAGATACCGACTTCTTAGAACATATATTTGTGGCAAATAATCATAATTATCTTCTTCTCTTTACAGAAAAAGGTATTTGCCATTGGTTACGTGTATTTGAAATCCCAGAAGCCGCTAAAACTTCTACTGGTAGAGTCCTTCAAAACGTCGTAAACTTACCCAAAGAAGACAAGGTCAAAACCTATATCAAGATTGATGACTTGACAGATGAAGCGTATATGGGCTCTCATAATGTCATATTTGCTACGAAGAAAGGTAAAGTGAAGAAAACCGTCATGGAGCAGTTTTCAAGGATTCGTTCTAATGGTATCATAGCGATTTCAATTAATGAAGGGGACGAATTGGTCGATGCTCGTCTAACAAACGGTAATAGCCACGTGTTCCTAGGAACTAAAAATGGTAAAGCCATCCACTTCTTGGAAGAAAAAGTTAGACCTATGGGCCGTACGGCTGCTGGAGTGAGAGGTATTAGAATAGATGAAAAAGATGAAGTCATAGGTTTGGTTACTGTTGAAGGAGCAAATACAGATGAAAAATCAATTTTGGTCGTTTCCGAAAAAGGTTCTGGAAAGCGTACCTTAATCAATGATTTCAGAATTTCTAATAGAGGAGGAAAAGGGGTCAAAGCAATACAAATTACTGACAAAACGGGTGACTTAGTTGCCATTAAATCTGTACTAGATGATGATCAAATGATCATCACCTGCGTATCTGGGATGACTATCAGAATGTCATTAGAAAATATTCGTATCATGGGTCGTGCGACTCAAGGTGTACGTGTCATTAAACTCAATGATGGTGATAGCATCGCTGACATTGCCATTACCTCTAAAGACGAAGAAAGTGAAGAGGATGGACTAGAAGCAGATTTCAATAATGCAGAAGCAGAAATGAAATCCGAAGCATCAAGTTCAGAAGACGTCAAAGAGGATAATTCAGAAGAAAACCCATCTAAAGAGGCCGATTCTGATGACACGACGGAGGATTAAAAATCCGTTAACATTGAAAGGGTACTTTTCTGTATGGAAAAACCGTAATATTGCCATAAAGCTGGTAAGAAAGGAAACACACTGGTTTTTACCGCACATACTCTTTGTACAGACCTATTAGGTCTTTACATTTTTAAAACGAAAATATTAATTGCACATGAAAAAGTTTGCACTCATTGGACTGATGTCCGTTTTATTCATTTCGATGTCTTTTGGACAAGGAGATCCCAAAAAAGCATTGAAACGAGCTAAAAAAGATTTGGCTGCTTATAATCTTGATCAAAAGAATTATGCTAAGCTAGAAGAAGCTAAAAAGATGATTGATTTTGCCGCTGCTGATGCCGAATATGGTAAGATGTCAAAGACCTGGAATCTAAAAGGCGAAATTTACAATGCTTTAACGAGTAACGTCCAAATTCAACGCATTACCAATCCTGGTTTTAAAAATCCTAATCCACAGGCTTCAGTGATCGCTTATGAAGCATTCAAAAAAGGACTGGAATTTGCTGAAAAGAAGTATCATAAAAGTGATGCATTGAAAGGTATTTCAGAATCACTCTCTGGCATTTCTGATATGGGCATAAATGCCTATGGTGCGGGTGACTTCAAAGCTGCTTATGAAGCATTCAGTAAAGGTCTAGAAATCCATAAGTTACTAACTGCTAATGGTAAAAAATCACCTTTAGATAAAAAAGAACAGTACCAAAACCAGCTATATATCACTGGTCTTGCTGCGCTTAACTCCAATAACTTGGAGGTTGCGGGTCAACTTTTAGGCGAATTAAAATCAGCAGGTTTTAATAAACCTACTGTTTATGATGGCTTGTACAAGGTTGCTATTGCAAAAGGAGACGATGCGGGTGCTGCTGCAATATTGGCAGAAGGTCGTGAAAAATTTCCTGAAGATAAAGCATTGATGTACAGTGAAATTAATAGCTATTTAAAGAGCGGAAAAATGGCAGAACTAGTCTCTAAATTAGGAGATGCAATCAAGTCTGACCCTGAAAATGCTTCGCTTCACGCTACATTGGGTACTGTTTACGATAGACTTTCTACAGATGCTACCGAAGCAAACAACGAGGCTGAAGCGTCTAAGAATTTTGCATTGGCAAAAGCTTCTTATGAAAAAGCATTAGCATTAGATCCTGAAAATTTTGCTGCCGTCTATAGTATTGGTGCGCTCTATTATAATAAAGCGGCTGCTTACACAAAGCAACTAAAGGATTTGGAGAATGACATGTCAAAAGCAGGTATGAAGAAGTTTGATGCTACAAAAGCAGACATGCAAAAAGTCTTTGATGAAGCACTACCCTACTTTTTGAAAGCTGACAAAATGAATAGTAAAGATGCTAGTACATTAACGGCATTGAAAGAGATTTATGCACGTAAAAATGACCTTGTAAAATCTAAAGAGTATTCTGATAGATTGAATGCACTATAGCATGTAAGAACACATTGTTTTAAAGCCTTCATTAGTTTTACTAATGGAGGCTTTTTTTATGTCCATCACCATTTAGTTGGTTGTGGCTGCAACCAGAATACCCTATTTAGCAGTTCTTAGCTACAAAACCTAACTGCTTATTACACCCTTAATAATGCGCTCAACTAGCAAAAAATAACTACTTTTGCAGTCACGAAAATAAATGAAATGGATTTGAACTTTGCAGAAATAGAAAAGAATTGTCATTCCTTTTGGAAGGAAAAACAGACGTACCAGGTAAGCAACCAATCGGACCAACCCAAATTTTATGTTTTGGATATGTTTCCTTATCCGTCTGGTTCTGGTTTACATGTTGGGCATCCTTTGGGATATATTGCCTCTGATATCTTTGCAAGGTATAAACGACTGAATGGTTTTAATGTCTTACACCCGATGGGTTATGACGCTTTTGGGTTGCCTGCAGAAGAATATGCCATTTCAAGAGGTATTCACCCTGCTGTTTCGACCGAAGAAAATATTGCGCGTTATCGGGAGCAGTTGGAGAGTATAGGATTGTCATTTGATTGGTCTCGTGAAATCCGAACGAGCGATCCTACATATCATAAATGGACGCAGTGGATCTTTACATTATTGTTTAACCATTATTATGATTTGGAAGCAGATAAAGCAAAGCACATCCATGAACTAGAAGCACATTTTACGAAGTATGGTACTGCTAACCTAAAAGCAGCGACCACCAATGATATAAGCTTTACCCCTCAAGATTGGGTAAGTATATCAAAAAAAGACCAGCAAGATATTTTGATGCAATACCGTTTGGCTTTTCGATCAGAAGGTACCGTTAATTGGTGTGAAGCCTTGGGCACTGTTTTGGCAAATGACCAAGTAAAAAATGGCTTATCTGAAAGAGGAGGCCATCCAGTAGAACTGCGTCCTTTGACCCAATGGTTTTTAAGGATTACGGCTTATGCAGATAGATTGCTTTCTGATTTAGATACCGTTGAATGGACGGACTCTTTAAAATCGATTCAGCGGCACTGGATCGGCCGTTCGGAGGGGGCTGCTATTAATTTTAGCATTGATGGTTTTGAGGATGTTTTGTCGATTTTCACGACCCGCCCAGATACTATTTTTGGGGCAACCTTTATGGTGTTAGCGCCTGAGTTGGCGTTGGTTGAAAAAATAACCATCTCCAACCAAAAAGAAGAGATTGAAACGTACGTCAAATATGTTTCTGGACGTTCTGAAAGGGAAAGGCAGTCCGAAGTAAAAAATGTAACGGGTGCGTTTACAGGTGCCTATGCCATACATCCATTCACAGGAAAGAAGATTCCCATTTATATTAGTGAATATGTTTTAAAGGATTATGGGACAGGAGCCATTATGGCCGTTCCTAGTGACGATGCAAGAGACCGAGCCTTTGCAGAAAAATTTAATATTGAAATAATTGACGTAGTCGATAAAAGTGATTTTCCCAAGGCAGGAATTGGTGAAAAAGTCGGTAAAATTATTAATTCAGATTTCCTAAATGGCTTAGAAGTTCCAGAAGCCATTGAAGTAATATTACAAAAAGTTGAGGAAAACAAAATTGGGGAAAGACGGGTCAACTACCGATTAAGAGATGCGGGTTTTAGTCGGCAACGCTATTGGGGTGAACCTATTCCAATCGTCTATGACAAGGAAGGAATAGCGAGTACTTTGCCGTTATCCGAATTACCATTGGAATTGCCAGAGGTTGAGAATTTCAAACCAACTACGGATGGGCGTTCTCCTATCGCCAGACTAGAATCTTGGGTAAACTTGCCGGATGGACGCAGACGTGAAACAGATACGATGCCCGGCACAGCGGGTTCTGCCTGGTATTTTATACGCTATACAGATCCTCATAATAGTGATGCCTTTGTAGGAAAAGAAGCGATAGATTACTGGGAGAATGTAGATTTGTATGTCGGTGGCTCTGAACACGCAGTGGCGCATTTGCTCTATGCTCGTTTTTGGACAAAATTTTTATATGATTTAGAGAAAATAAAATTCACAGAGCCTTTTAAGAAGTTGATTAATCAAGGCATGATTCAAGGTATTATTGAAGTGGCTTATCTAGAAAAGGTGGGAGATGCCAATCATTTTATCAGTACGGATATCGCTGATAGTGAGAAGAGCTATGCTCCGCTATATGTACCCATTGAATTTGTAACGGATTACCAAAAAGAAGAAAGTCATTTAAATGAAGCCGGCTTGCGCAAATATATAGCTTGGAAACCAGATTTGGCGGAAGCTGTGTTTAAAATGAAAGGGGGTACTTTCAAAAATGGGCGGTTTGTCCCAAACGAGGAAGGAGCGGAATGTAAATTTATCACCCATTCAGAAGTTGGAAAGATGTCCAAGTCCAAATTCAATACCATCAATCCAGATGAAATCATTGAAGAATATGGAGCCGATTGTTTTCGGATGTATGAAATGTTCCTAGGCCCAATAGAACAATCAAAGCCATGGAGCACCAACGGAATAGATGGTATTTCTAAATTTTTACGCCGTTTCTGGACGTTGTTTTATGATACAGAAGGTAAATGGCTCGTAACAACTGATAAACCTAACCCAGAGGCACTAAAGATACTGCACCAGACAATTAAGAAAGTAAAAGAAGACATTGAACGTTTTTCTTTTAATACTTGTGTGAGTGCATTCATGGTGGCGGTTAATGATTTGCGCAAGCTAAAATGTCATAGTCAAGAAATACTTCAACCGCTTGTCCAATTAATGGCTCCCTTTGCTCCTTTCATTACAGAACATTTATGGGCAAAATTAGGCCATACAGATTCTATTCATAAAAGTAGCTTCCCTGCGTTTGAGGAAAAATACTTGGTCGAGTCAACTATTGAATATCCTATCAGCATCAATGGCAAAAAGCGAGCAACGGCTGCGTTTGCTACGGATGCTTCTAAAGAAGATATTGAAAAAGCGGTATTAGAAATGAAAATTGTACAAAAATGGGTGGATGGGAAGCCTATTAAAAGATTGATTGTTGTGCCGGGTAGAATGGTTAATGTAGTTGTTTAAAGGGGGGCGTGGGCTTCCTTTGGTCGCGTTTATTTGCTCCCTTTGGTCGCGTTTATTTGCTCCCTGCGGTCGCGTTTATGTGCTCCCTGCGGTCGCGTTTATTTGCTCCCTGCGGTCGCGTTTATGTGCTCCTTCGGTCGCGTTAGTGTTTAAGATAAAAGTCTTTTGTGAGGTGGATGTATGCTGGTGAATATTGTTGGGTTTCTTGGTCTTCATAAATCGTGATAGTGGACGTTTCTAATTCTTCACATTTTTTTCTACCAAATTCAATGAGCAATCGTTCGACAGGCATACCTTTTCTGGATATTACTTCTGTTTTTCGATGTAAACAAAAACCGAATTTTTTAGCCATTTCTATAAATCTTAGACCCTCAATATAGGGTAAAACAACCGCAAATAAACCACTTATATTCAATTGGTTACGAACAACAGAAAGGAGCTCATTGTTCGGCAATTTTAGGGTATGGCGTACGTTGTTCCTATTTTGATTTTCTGATAAAGTCCCTCCTGTAAAAAAAGGTGGATTACAGATTATTAGGTCATACTCCACTTCCTCCTTGAACTCCTGAATGGGTTGATGAAAAGCTTTTAATCTATTGCTCCATTTGGACGCTATGAAGTTTTGTACTGCCTCATCATGTGAAATTTTGTCAATTTCTACCGCATCGATCTTGGCTTTTTCATTCCGTTGAGCCATCATCAATGCAATCAATCCAGTCCCTGTACCTATATCCAAAATGCTACGACATCCCTCTACTTGAACCCAAGCGCTTAACAAAATACTATCTGTATTCACTTTCATTGCAGACTTTTCTTGTCGTACACTGAATTGCTTAAATTGAAATACTTTGTTTTCCATAGCCTAGTAACTCCTTACGCTTCTATTTGTTTATGACTATCTTCTGAAAGCACTAGAAACTGCAACAGGTTTTAGAAGTATAGCTTTGAAAACATAGGTTTATTGATAAGAAAATTACGAATGAGTAAATTCAATTAGGATTAAACTGAAAAGACACCCCAGATAAATCCCTATTTTGGCGCAAGCAAAAATAAACTATCTTTGCACTATATGGCTAAAATTAGAGATATTGACTTGGGCGATTTCCCGCTATTATTGGCTCCAATGGAAGATGTGAGTGACCCACCCTTTCGAGTCCTTTGCAAAGAGCAAGGTGCGGATATGATGTACACGGAGTTTATTGCAGTTGAAGGTTTGATTCGAGATGCATTTAAAAGCACGCAAAAGTTGGATTTTGCGGAAGCGGAAAGACCCCTAGGGATTCAGATATTTGGAGCAGAATTGGATTCCATGATACGGGCTACTGAAATAATCAATGAGATCAAACCCGATGTGCTAGATATTAATTTTGGCTGCCCAGTGAAGAAAGTAACTTGTAAGATGATGGGGGCAGGTATCCTACGAGACATTCCTATGATGATTCGCCTTGCGGAAACGGTCGTAAAAGCTAGTAAAATACCTGTTACCGTCAAAACGAGGCTGGGTTGGAGCGAAGAGGACAAACCGATTGTGCAAGTTGCCGAAATGCTCCAAGACGTCGGTGTAGAGGCGCTATCCATTCATGGACGCACACGCAAACAAATGTATAAAGGAGAAGCGGATTGGACACTTATCGGAGAGATAAAAAACAACCCTCGTATGCATATTCCCATTTTCGGCAACGGAGACATCAATACACCCCAAAAAGCCGTTGAATACAAAAACCGATATGGGGTGGATGGCATCATGATAGGGCGTGCTTCTATTGGAAATCCTTGGATTTTTCGAGAAATAAAGCACTATCACAGAACAGGCGAATTACTTCCGCCTCCTTCTATCGAAGAACGTGTAACTACCGCCAAACGATTGCTCCAAATGGCAATGGATTGGAAAGGCGAAAGATTAGGTATCCTGGAAACACGACGCCATTATTCAAATTACTTCAGGGGACTGAGAGACATCAAAGAATACCGTCGGAGACTTGTCACAGAAGATGACAAAGAGAATCTTTTTGCTATTCTAGATGAGATCCATGAGGTATATGATGATAAGGGTTAGTTGCTCAAACCTGCACGTCTAGTATTAAAAAAAAGCTATCTTTACACAATGTTATACGAACCCACCACTTTAAATTGCCTGGGACAACTATTGTCTTTAGAAAAACCCATTGTCATGGGCATTCTAAATGTAACCCCTGATAGTTTTTTTGATGGAGGGAAATATAGCGCCTTGGATAATGCTTTTGCACACGCAACCCAAATGCTCGAAGAAGGTGCTACTATAATAGATATTGGGGGCATGTCTTCTCGTCCAGGAGCCGAAATCGTATCTCCTAAAAATGAAATAAAAAGGGTGATACCCATCATCCAAAAATTGAAGAACCACTACCCTAACATCATCCTATCAATAGATACGGTTCATGGCGTAGTCGCTCAAGCGGCTATCGATGCAGGTGTTGCTATGATTAATGATATCTCTGCTTGGTCTATTGACCCTACGCTCTTGGACGTAGTGATTCAGCATCAAATGCCTTATGTCTTGATGCACATGACAGGAAATCCGGCTACCATGCAAAGCCAAACCAACTACCAAGATGTGGCTTTAGAGGTTTTAGATTTCTTAATAGAAAAGATTACTTTTTTGCGTAAGCAAGGACTCAAAGATATTATTGTTGATCCAGGATTTGGGTTTGGAAAGTCACTTGCGCAAAATTATGAACTCGCTAATAAACTACATGTATTTAAAATGTTAGAAGCACCTATACTTGTAGGTTTTTCACGTAAATCCATGATTTACAAAGTTTTAGAATCAAGCCCTGCAGACTCTTTGGCTGGGACTATTGCCTTGAATTGGATGGCGATGGAGCAAGGTGCCAAAATTCTTAGAGTTCATGATGTCAAGGAAGCGGTTAGTAGTATTAAAATATTTAATGCGGTCCAATCTCATAAATAATGATACTCACAGAAAACCATATCAAAGAAGAAGCCCTCAAATATTTACGGGAGTATTATAAATACAGGGATCGTCATCCCGAAGGTTTTTTTGAAACAAAATCCAGCCAAGTAACTCAATCAGGCATTATTGCAGACGGCTTAATTTCTTTCAAACAGATGGACAATACTGTCTTTACGGCTACAATAGAAGCTACTTCCATAGCCAAGGAAGAAGAAATAAGATACAGAAGGCTAAACAAACTGCTGGCATTAGATGCTTTAACTGCCTCTTTCATGGCTACTGCATTGCTAATGGTATTATTATATTCTAGTAAAATATTAGTGCCCATTATTGGAAATTATTATGCTTTTGGGAGTTTGGTTTTTTTAGCATTATTTGGTTTTTTCTTTTTAGCATGGTTGGTTCTATCTAGGTTTAGACGCTACCGATATATATATTCTATTGAGCAGTTTAGGCAATATGAAGTAGATGAACAATGGATTGCCTATGATGCAAGTATTTTTCCGGACTATGGAAATACATTTCATGATGAGCTTAAAAAGCAATGCTACAAATGGGGCATTGGACTTTTGCAGGTCAAACCCAACAGTATATATGCACTCATCACCCCTTCCCGAGATGGCGAATTTGGTAAGAGGACTAAAGAAGCTTTCTTCAAGTCAGGTACTATTATCCCTAAATTAAGCTCTAGCAGTTTTGCCAAGCAAATCATGCGTTACCGTAAAGGTGCGTTCAATCAATTTTTTATTATGGCTGCCGCTCTGCTTATCCTTGGTTTTGTTTCTTTTCGATTTTATCAAGAATCTCCTTATGAGTACTGGGATGTAGAAAGGTTAAATCAGCAAGCACAAGTAGTCGACGATTTTGGACCCGAAGAATTAAACAGCTGGGTAGAACCTGAATATATCACTCCTTTTCAGGAAAAAGTCAAACCTTATTTAAGTTCGAATGCGACCATCTTTGTGCAAAAAACTAAAACAAAAGCGCCTAAAGTATTCGTGCTCACCGATAGTAAATTCAGTAAAAAATACCAGCCGATCAATAACCAGAACCTTTCGTGTAACGGAATCCCTGGAGCTGACGATGATGATTTTATCATTCAGTTAGGTGCCTATAAAAGCACCCAAAATGCACGCCACCGAATCAAAGAGCTCAATGAAGTCGGTATCACTGCGGAAATTTATGGATGTGGTTGCTTGGGCTCCAAAAGTCAATTAAATTGTGTTTTATTTGTCCATGCCTATGCTATTCCTGACCAAGCAATAAAGAAGATGAAAGCTTTTGAAAAGAAGCTGACAAACAGTGCTGTTCCTGTTGGTGAAATATGGATTAGGCCTGTAAAGAAGCTTCACTTCTAGGCCAGGATATAACGCTTCACCATTCCTGCCTACAAAAAAAAGAGTATTGCCTCAAGGCAATACTCTTATCTGGTTTTCTAAGTACGATATCTTTCTACTGTTGAAATGGAGATGAGTACTTCTCATTTGTCAGATACTCTTGATCCGTCAATGTGTTTAGGAAAGCAACTAAGGCTTGCTTCTCTAATTCGGAGAAATTAAAACGAATTGGCATTCCATTTTCTTTTAATTTAGGGTCTAAATCCTCATGGTCTTGAATATTGTGACTGTAGAAGTCAATCACATCCTCCAATGTTTCAAAACGTCC
>JAJRQS010000156.1 GCA_024280135.1 Bacteroidota bacterium
GCCCATTGTGGATACACCCACTAACACCCCTTCCATAAAAATAGAAAAGAACCCAAAAACAATTAAACAAATTGAAACAAGTACACCCAAAAACAGCAATAAAACCAAGCTAATCAAACCCTCTACTGAGCAACAAGTTGTAAGCAGTCCTACATCCAATACGCATCCTGCTATTTCAACTAATGCCCCGAAAGAAAATCAATTGGAGAACCCAAAGCCTAAACAAGAATTAGAGAAAATTACGCTGCAACCCATTGATACTGTAATGAATCACCCCCCCACCCTCAAAAAAGAATTGCCAACACCAAAACCTGTATTGGCTCACCATCCCACCCAAGTAAAAAAACCAAATAATAATATCGTCTATAATCTCAACCAACCCAAACAACTTGCACTTAACACCCTAAAAAAAGGTGTCCAAAAACTAACCCGAAACGAAGCTAATATCAATAATAAAAGCTTATCAGAAGTAGTCATAGATGCAGTCGAGACAGCCTCTAACCAAAAGGTAAAAATTAAAAATTCGGAAACGGGAAAGCGGAAAAAATTTGGCGTTGCTATCGGTCGATTTAGCTTCTATCGTAGTCGTTCTAAAGGGTAAGGGTATTGCACACGATTCCTTAGTTCCTAGTCCATAAAACTTCACCACAGACTTGCACAGATGGCACCTGCCTTTGCCGATTCAGGCAGGCACGGATGACGCAGACTAGGCGGATTTGCACGGATTGAGGAGGATGAAAATTTTGTTCATGGTTTATATTTTATTTTTACATTCGGTTCCTCGATTCCTCGCAGCCTGCCTGGCATTTCCTCGGTTGCTCGATTGAACAGTTGACAATCCCTCAGCTTACTGCATTTTCGATAGAGCCGAACGCCCCAAAATACTGACCCCAACAACCGTAACAAAAGAGATAGCAGATAAAACAACCCACAAAGTCGGAAATCCAAATCGTTCTGCAATTTGCATGCCCAAGACAGGAGCCAAGATAAACGCAAAGGAAAATCCCATTGAATACAGCGCCATGTACTTACCCCTATTTTCAGGAGTGGTCATATCCATACAATAGGCGTTAGAAAAAGGCATGGCGAAAATTTCTCCAAAGGAAAGTAACAACATATTAATGACCGCTATCCAAATCCAATTTGGCGAAAGCAAAAACACAAAATAAGACAGACCAATAATCAGCACCCCCAACCTAAATAATTTTAATTTATTCCCTTTAGGTTCTAATCTATGAACGATGGGCATTTCAATGAGTACTATTAAAAAAGCATTTAGCGCAAGCAATAAACCAATTTTATCCTCATTCATATTAAAGTGTTCTTTAAAATACAACGGTAGGGTCGTCAGTATTTGTAAAAATACCAAGGCCATCAACGAAATGAGCACTATCATTATTAAATAAGACTTATCTCTATAGGGAGATTCTGCTTTCAATGTTGCTTTACTTTTCTTCTCTTTTCTACGGCTATCTTTGTGCTCTAAAAAGATATAAGTTGCCAATGCAGCAGACAAGCAAGTCAATCCATCAATCCAAAACAAGGATACATAACCCATATTAAAAGCAATAAAACCGCCTATCGCAGGACCAATCGAATAACCCAAATTAATCGCCAATCGGAGCAACGAAACCGAACGGGTATAGTCGGCGGGCTCGCTATAATCCCCCATCGCTGTCATCGAAGCGGGGCGAAATAAGTCCGCAAAAAACACCGTCAAAAACATCATGGCAGAAAAAGAATAAAATCCATCTGCCCACTGCAAAAGAATAAAACAAATGCCACTGATAATCAATGAAAATAGCATAATCGGATAAAAATGAAACCGATCCGTCAATTGACCCCCAACATAAGAACCCAGCAAGGCACCTAGTCCATAAATACTCATGATCCAACCCACATCCGATAAAGATAAACCCATTTCATCATGCAGATAAACAGACAAAAAAGGGAGCACCATACTACCAGTCCTATTGATAAAAAGAATAATGGACAACAACCAGACATTCCTTGATATACCTCGGTAAGTACGTATGTACGACTGGATCATAAGTTGGGTTTGGAGTAATACAGTTTAATCCTAGTCTTTGTTCCGAAGTTCGATTTTAATTTTAAAGAGAATGCCGCAAAAAGAAATGTAGTTTTTTTACTTCCTAATAATCAGTCGTTTTGATGCAAATTTCTGACCCGATTGAATCATAATCTGATAAACACCTACAGGCAGTTGACTCACATCAACTTGTTTTTTCTTGTCAAAAAATTCAAAAGAACGCACTAAACGATTGTTAATATTAAAAATACTAACGACTACCGACTTCGACATATCATTATTTACAAATAAAATATTAAAGTAATCCGTAGCTGGATTAGGAGAAATAAAAATATTTTTTGCGAAAGCAAGATCTACTACTCTACTAACAAAAGGAACTTCTATTGAATCTAAAGAAAATAGACAGCCACTCGCATCCTTACACAATACTTGATAGAAGCCACTCGTAAGTCCAACGACATCTTCATCAGTAGAAACTTCATCGCCTCCTAGTTTCCAAGTAAAATCAAAGGGTGGTTCTCCCCCAGAAGCTGTCACAGAAATGGCCCCTTCTTGGGCACCATGATCGGGCAATACTTCATCTACCATGATGGATATCGGATCTACTCCACCAATCGTGAACTCAACGGTGTCTTTACAGCCATCTCCATTGCTAACAATGACAGAATAATCTCCTTTTGCCAACGAGTCTATATCTACATTTGGGAAAGCCGTAAATGGAGCTATATTCCCTTCTGTAATATCCACTAAGAGCTGGCCATTCATACCACAAGTAGCATCGATTATCTGGTCAATTTCAATTTTTAATTCTAACCTAGATTGCACTTCAATCGAGGAGGTACAACTGCAACCATTGGGTATCGTCGCTGTCAACTCATAAAGCCCTCCTTCCATTGCATTGGGGAAAGTATCACTAGACATGAAGCCATTAGGACCTGTCCAACTATATGTAATGGTATCATTTGCTGTGACGCCTGGAAACAACTTGCGACTAGGATATTGGCAAGTAATCGTATCTGTCGAAATTCCGTTGCAAAAAACGTTATTTACGTCTTCATTGACTCCTTGGCAGGCAATGGCGGTACAACCATTTTCATCGGTAGCGACGACACAATATAAACCAGGCTCAGACACCTCCAAAGAATCTTCAATTCCTCCCTGCCAAACAAAAGCAAAATCACCTGTACCACCCACCGCTGAGGCCTTAAGTACAACTGACGCTCCACAAAGGAGTGTAGGTGTACTAGCTAGTATTTCAATATTAATGGGGCTCGGGTCATCGATATTTACGGTGTCTTTTGCCGTGTCGCCCATGGCATCCGTAACCGTAAGAAAATAAGTTTCTTCTGGTAGATTAATTGCCGTCTCCGTTGTTTCTCCATTGCTCCAGAGATATTGATAAGGAGGAGTACCCCCTGTAACCTCAGCATGAGCGGAAGCCGCTCCACCATGACAATTCGGCAAAACAACATTATCTATCGTCACAGACAATACATCAATAGGCGACTCAATGACTACTGTTTTATGAGTCAACAGCAGTATATCTCCAGTTGAGCCAGAACCATTCCCAAAAATCGAGGAAGCGTAAAAAGCCACTTCCCCCTCTTCTGCAGGCGCTGTCCATTCAAATGTCCAAGATACTTCATCATTCTCAAAACTCTGGGCACCTTTGTGATTTAAATATTCCCGATTCAGCGTCAAGTCTGTTTGGGTACTAGTCGTCATAGGAGATGTAACCGTGAGGGTTCCTGTACCTTTTTCAGTCATTGCGTAGATCACAACCAACTGAAAGCCTGCCTGAATGGGTGAGGCCGTTCCAGTAGAAACGCCTTTTACGGTTAACGTGTAAGTTTCATTAGGGGTGAAAGTACTAGGTAGTCCTTCGATAGACAGATCCCCCTCATAGCCTGGAGTAGGTATGCTATGGCAAGCCGTACAGGTCGATTCACCGGGAGCGCCCGTTTTTCCTTTTGGTGGTTTAGAAGAATAGGACATAAGCAATACAGCCAATAAGCCAATAGACCCTATAATTATTCCGATTTTTATAGGATTGAAGAAGTACCGTTCAAGTGCCATAAGTTTATTTTTTAAAACAGTTTTGGGAGTAGCTTACGCAAAAATAAGGTTTTTTTGGCTCATCTCCATTTTTGAAGTGAAATGGTAAGTATCGCACTGCACATTTTTGAAGTGAAATGGTAAGTATCGCACTGCACAGATTTGATTTCATTGCAAATAATAATTGTCTTCTTTATCACCCCACCCACCCCATTTTAAAAGGCTGTTAAAGGTTAACTATTATTTTACAATAAAGAACAGGTCAGGAAAAAGTGCAATTTGTTATACACAGCGCAATGGCTTTGGAGTAAAGCGGTTTATTGTTACTTCGTTGCTATATAAAAAAGGTCAAAACAACCCTTCGCAGCAGGGGAAATAAAATAATCCTCTTTAGTAATACTAGCTACTAATGAATTATCTTGAGTCACTAGTTTTTTTCTATTTCTTCTATTCAAAAAGTCATAAGGCACTTGAAGTATGCGACGAGGAAGTCGATACTGGAGGTTAAAGACATCCCAACGCGTGATTTTTTGGACAGATTTTTTGTTATTTTCGTAATACTTCATGATTTTTTCGTTGCCGAAAACACCTAGTTGCTCTGTAGCAGAAAACTTTTCTTTTAGAAGCATATCTAATTCCTCCATGGTGTATTCCCGAATATGCCAAGGGTTTCGGGTGATGGACATATTGATATTTGGAGTTGTGACGATGAATTTCCCGCCCCGTTTTAATACTCGATGAATTTCCGCCACATAAGCCTTGTCGTCTTCTATATGTTCAATCACCTGAAAAGAAACGACAAAATCAAAAGTATTGTCCTCAAAACCAGACAAAGGCGGTATAGTCATTTGCCGAAAGGTCACATGCTCGTACTTAGAAAAGTCAATATCTGTAGCAAATTTATCAACTGTTGTCAATCGTTTTACTTTTGGCGCAAGCACCTCTACCCCATATCCACTACCTGTCCCAATCTCCAAAACATGCCCTGAGACCAACTCAGCTGCCTTTAAGTAGGCAAGCAAAGATCGTTGAAAAACATAATTATCAGAAATATCTGTATGGGATACTCTTTCGGCCGTTTGCATTTCTTTCATGATTCTATTTGTTTATGCTTGCTGCAAAGATAGGTAAAAGAAAAGGTAAAGGATAAAGGGAAGGCAAAGTGTGTAGCACATATTGCACAGATTTTGATATTTTACCTCCAAATAAAGAACGGGTCCGTAAAAAGTGCAATTTGTTATACACACAGGGCAAAAGGAGAGAATGACGAGCTCTACCAGTTTACTGATAAAATAACCGCAAAACAAGTTGGAAACTTGCTGAAAATAAACGTACCTTTGCTCCTGTTTTGAAACGAAGCTAAAAAAATACCATATATGGCTAATATTGGAAAGATAAAACAAATAATTGGAGCGGTCATTGACGTGAGTTTTGATGGGGGTAAATTACCTAACCTACTAGATGCACTAACGATCAAAAAAGAAGACGGTTCTCAATTGGTGCTTGAGTGTCAGCGACACTTGGGGGAAAATACAGTACGTACTATTGCGATGTCCGCTACGGATGGACTGACTCGAAACATGGAGGTCATAGATACAGGGAAGCCTATTTCTATGCCTGTAGGTGACGAAGTAAGAGGTCGCTTATTTAACGTAGTAGGAGAAGCTGTTGATGGATTAGGAAAAGTAGATACTGGCAATTGGGCAAGTATTCACAGAGATCCACCTAGATATGAAGACTTAAGTACTTCTAAGGAAGTATTTTTCACTGGAATCAAGGTCATCGATTTGATTGAGCCCTATATGAAAGGAGGTAAGATTGGATTATTTGGGGGAGCAGGTGTTGGTAAGACCGTATTGATTATGGAATTAGTGAACAACATTGCGAAAGCCTATGAAGGTATTTCTGTTTTTGCAGGTGTAGGAGAACGTACCCGTGAAGGAAATGACCTTTTAAGAGAATTTTTGGAATCTGATGTAATCAAATATGGTGAGGCCTTTAACGAGGATATGGAAGAAGGTGGATGGGACCTCTCTAAAGTAGATAAAAATGCTTTGAAGGATTCTAAAGCGACATTAGTATTTGGTCAAATGAATGAACCTCCTGGTGCTCGTGCTAGAGTTGCATTATCTGGATTAACGATGGCAGAATACTTCCGTGATGGTGACCTTTCTGACCCAACTGGCGGAAAAGACATTCTTTTCTTTGTCGATAATATTTTCCGTTTTACTCAAGCAGGTTCTGAGGTATCAGCTTTATTGGGTCGGATGCCTTCAGCGGTAGGATACCAACCTACTTTGGCTACGGAAATGGGCTTAATGCAAGAACGTATTACCTCTACTAAGCGGGGTTCTATTACGTCAGTACAAGCGGTATATGTACCTGCGGATGATTTAACGGATCCGGCTCCAGCGACGACTTTTGCTCACTTGGATGCGACAACGGTACTTTCTCGTAAGATTGCTTCTTTGGGTATCTACCCAGCCATTGACCCGTTAGATTCAACTTCTAGAATCATGGACAGAGCCATTATTGGTGATGAGCATTATGATACGGCACAACGGGTGATGAGATTGCTACAAAGATATAACGAACTTCAAGACATCATTGCCATCCTTGGTATGGATGAATTATCTGATGAAGATAAATTGGCAGTAGGACGTGCTCGTAGAGTACAACGTTTCTTATCTCAACCTTTCCATGTAGCAGAGCAATTCACAGGCTTAAAAGGCGTGTGGGTTCCTATCGAAGAGACCATCAAAGGTTTCCAGATGATTATGGATGGCGAATTGGATGAATATCCAGAAGCTGCTTTCAACTTGAAGGGTAATATCGACGATGTTATCGAAACAGGTAAAAAATTATTGGCGGAAGCTGAAGCGTAAAACTGACTACAAATGGATATTTCAATACTATCACCTGACAAGCCTATTTTTGAAGGAAAAGCCAAGTTGCTCACTTTACCTGGCTTAGATGGTTTGTTTCAAATCATGGATAATCACGCTCCTTTAGTCGCTGCACTAGGAACGGGTGTTGTCAAGGTGGATCAACCCAATGGCGAATCTTTGAACATAAACATCAGTAATGGCTTTATTGAAGTCATTAATAATAGTGTTTCGCTATTAGTTGCAGGCGTAACGGAATAACGAATTCTGCTTCGCAAATCAAAAGGGCTGCCTTACATCGTAAGGCAGCCCTTTTTTTTCACTTTGACGCTAAAAAACCTTTAAAACCTTGACCTACCTCACCTAAATACCGAAAGTTCCGTTAATTATCCCGATCTTCAAAGTCCTCTAATCGTTTTGCTTCTATTCGCTTGACTATTAGGTACAGTATAACACCGATCACAGCCGCAAAAATGGCAAAATCAATCGTCAGTATTTCTGGAACAAAACCAAGCATTAGGACAGCTTTACTGCGGTGCCATAAGCCAATATTTCAGCTGCACCCTGTGTGATCGTAGCGGTAGAAAACCGAACATTAATGATAGCATCTGCATTCAATTTTTCAGCATCTTGAATCATTCTCTTTAATGCTTGCTCTCGGGACTGTGCTTGTAATTTTGTGTATTCTGAAATCTCGCCACCCACAAAATTTTTCAAACCTGCCAGTATATCTCGTCCTGCATTACGTGCCCGAACGGTACTCCCTCTAGCAATACCTAATATTTCTCTAATTTCCTTGTTGGGAATGAAGTCGGTCGTTGTCGTTATCATCTTTTTTATTTCAAAGATACTATATAAACACCTAACCAATCAATTATTTCGATAAATATAGCTAAAAACTAGATAAGCATCACCAAAAAATTTCGATGAATTACGAAAAAAAAAATAGATTCAGAAAGTTCTCTTTAATCCTTATCTTTGCATCACTAAACATAATCTATGTACAAAGGCAAAAAAGTCGTTGCAGTATTACCCGCCTATAATGCAACAAAAACCCTCGAAAAAACTTATCGTGAGATTCCATTTGATATCGTAGATGATGTCATCTTATGTGACGATGCGAGTCCCGACAATACCATTGAGGTGGCTAAATCCATTGGCATCAAACATACCATCCGTCATGCAAGCAACAAAGGCTATGGAGGCAATCAAAAGACACTGTACAATAAAGCATTGGAGATCGATGCAGATATTATCATCATGTTACATCCTGACTACCAATACACTCCGCAGTTAATTCCAGCTATTACCAATCTAATTGGAGAAGATCTATACGACGTCGTTCTAGGGTCTAGAATCTTAGGCAAAGGTGCCTTGAAAGGAGGGATGCCGATCTATAAATACATAGCCAATCGTTTTTTGACGCTTACGCAAAATATATTGGTCAATCACAAATTATCGGAGTAC
This sequence comes from Bacteroidota bacterium, assembly GCA_024280135.1. GTDB lineage: Bacteria > Bacteroidota > Bacteroidia > Chitinophagales > Saprospiraceae > HyVt-613. The sequence goes on from JAJRQS010000156.1 coordinate 8,458, forward strand.
CATACAGGATATCGCGCTTTTAGTCGAGAGGTCTTGGAGTCTATCAACTACAATGATAATGATGATGATTTTGTTTTTGACAATGAGATGCTTTCGCAAATTATCTATGCAGATTTTCGAATTGGAGAGGTCAGTTGTCCAACCAAGTATTTTCCAGAGGCATCGTCTATTAACTTTCAGCGGAGCGCCAAATACGGGCTAGGTGTACTTCGCGTGAGTACCAAGCATTTTCTACAAAGAATGGGTATAGGAGATTTTAAACTATATCGAGGAATAAAGAAAAGGGTTAGTTAGTCGAGATTGCCACTAATGTCCGAATGTTTCGCTCATTTATTGCAACGAAGGAAACAAATAAACGCACGAGCCAATTGAGAGCCTAGTTAGTCTAGTTTTTGGGTTCGTTTGGGCTGAGTTGAAGATTTACGTACAAAGTATAAAAAACCAAGTAGAGAAGTGTAAAGTAAAGTTGCTGACATGGAGGAAATCGATTTGAGTGAGTGATATTATAAAGACGTCATATTTGCGTATAAAGTATAAGCCAGCTCTATTTTTTTCCAAATAATTCTTTAAGACTATTCCATAACGCCAATTTTAACTTCCGAGATGGGTCATTCTCTAATTCTAAAAAGCCATCCGAGTATATCAGTTCAATTTGATTTATATGGACTATTTGATATTTGAGTATTTGGCGATGGAGCCCTACTTGGGAGAGTGGCACACCAAAAACAATGATTTTTTCAAATTTCTCCTTTTCCGCAAGGTGAATCAGGCTAAAAGGTATTTTGCTCGAAAGCGCTAATACCATCACATCTTCTTCCATATCGACCTGGACAGATAGCAAGATTTTTTGAAGAAGGGCTTTATGGGTAGTTGAATCAAACTGACCGGCCGGCAACATGACTAAAGTCTTCTGTTTTCCTTGCCCAAAACGCTTACCGATACTTTTGTAATCCTCCGTTACAGGTACTATTTCATCGTTAAAAAAGTCTGGATTCAACATAATATATTATTTTCTAGCATCAATCAGGGTTATCATTTATATGCAAATAGCGCTTGATTTTTAGGCATATTTTACCTATCTTTGCAAAACAAGGTAGGCAAATATCAACCTCCAAGATTTCTGCCTTTTCTTGCGAAATGAAATATACCCGGTACAAAGTTATTAGTTTTTATTTAGATAGTATTCGTTTATAAGCTTTTATTCTTGGATTGTTTTTCACCCTAAAAGCAATCTTTTTGAAACCAGATTAAAAGAAGAATCTCAATCCCTTTGATTTTTCTGAAATGTTTAAACCAAATTAAAAATGATAAAAATTACCAAGACATCCAATCCGCAATATCACGATTTTGATTTTTCAGACATCAAGTTTGGCCAGACCATGGCGGATCATATGTTTATCGCTGATTATGAGGATGGTACGTGGAAAAATTTAAGAATCGAGCCCTATGGTCCATTGACTCTAGATCCTTCCATGATGGCACTACATTATGGACAAGCTATTTTTGAAGGCATGAAAGCGACTAAGACATACGATGGCATACCTGTTATCTTTCGGCCCCATTTACACGCTGAACGTTTCAATATATCCGCAAGGAGAATGGCGATGCCTGAATTTCCAGAAGATTTGTTTGTGGAAGCTATCAAAACATTAGTAGCCTTAGATAGTAATTGGATACCTCGTGGGGACGATGCCGCGCTTTATATACGCCCATTTATGGTTGCGACCGATGCTCAATTAGGGGTCAGAGCCTCCAATAACTACAAAATGATGATCATCTGTGCTCCTGCTGGCAAATATTACGCTAAAGCGATTAAGTTATTAGCAGAAACCACCTATACGCGTGCAGCAATGGGCGGCATCGGTTTTGTGAAAGCAGCCGGTAACTATGCAGCTTCTCTTTTACCCGCCTTAGAAGCCAAAAAGAAGGGATACGATCAAGTTCTTTGGCTAGATGCAAAAGAGCATAAGTATATCCAAGAGGTCGGGACAATGAATATCTTTTTTGTAATTGATGGCGTCGTCGTTACGCCATCTGTTGATTCCAAAACCACATTGAGAGGTGTGACTAGAGATAGTATCATCACTATCCTAAAAGACAAGGGCTACAAAGTAGAAGAAAGAAGGCTTTCCATCGAAGAAATACGGGATGCAAGTATCGCCGGAACGTTGCAAGAGATTTTTGGTAGCGGCACCGCTGCCGTCGTCTCTATGGTTCAAGACCTTAGTTACAAGGATGATGTATTTCATTTGGATAGCAAATTTGAGATTGCGACCCTAGTCAAAAAAGAAATCAATATGATTCGTCAAGGACAGGTCGAAGATAAATTCAACTGGCTTTATCCTGCAGTTATGGATAACAGCATTGTCCGCTAAAGCTTTCCTTACGGAAAATTTGAACTGCTCTTGGCTAATGCTGAGAGCAGTTTTTTTTGTAACGTGCATTCGTGGCTCCTAAATTGAGGATACCGATAACTATCGGTAGAAGAGGATGTGCCGCAAGCCAGGCAGGCTGTGAGGAACCGAACGTAAAAATTAAATAGAAACCAAGAACAATTTTTTTTAGCTTCAAAGTCCCTGCGGGCTTTTGAGTCTAAATCTGTGAAAATCCGCCTAATCAGTACCGATGACTATCAGTATCCGTATTCAACCTATCTAGTGCCTGCCTGAATCGGCAGAGGCAGGTGCCATTTAAATTCATGCATCCGATACTTTTTCGAGAAACTAATCGTAAAACCCCATATAAATCGCCACAAACCTATAAAAGGCTTATCTTCGTACAAAAAAAATGCGACTAAAGAATCTATTTATCCTGCTTCTTGTATGCTTTTCTATTGCAGCGCAAGCACAGCTATCATTCAAAGAAACCATTAATTTAGTGGAAACGCCTATCAAAAGTCAAGACCAAACGGGTACTTGCTGGTCTTATTCGACCGCTTCTTATATGGAATCCGAGGCTATTAGAAAGCATAAAGAGCCGATTGACCTTTCGGAAATGTTTATCGTAAGGTATCTTTATCAAAGAAAGGCAGAAAATTACATTTTACGCCAAGGTAAAACCAATTTCTCGCAAGGGGCTTTGGCGCATGATTTCATGCGGGCAATGGGCAAGCACGGTGTCGTCCCACAATCTGCCTACGACGGGCGCCCCAAAGGAGAAGAACGTTACAATCATGCTGAATTAGTAGCCGTCTTAAAAGGGTACTTGGATGGGGTTTTAGCTAGCAAGAAGCCCTCTACCTATTGGAAAGAAGGATTCAATGCGATCTTGGATGTGTATTTGGGCAAAGCACCCGATACATTCCTTGTAAATGGGCAATCTTTCACCCCTAAATCGTATGCAAAACATTTGGGTTTAGTGGCCAAGGAGTATATTGAATTAACTTCTTTTTCTCATCATTCATTTAATAGCTACTTCGTGTTGGAGATCCCAGATAATTTTTCTAATGGCTTGTACTATAATATTCCTTTAGCGCAACTAAAAGCGCAAACGGATTATGCTTTGGAAAAAGGATTTACGGTTTCATGGGATGGAGATGTCAGCGAAGCAGGTTTTGGTCGAACAGAAGGAATCTGCTTGCTACCTGTTAATCCAAAAGATAAAAACCTCTTCAAAAAGAGTGTCAAAGAAATTCAAGTGACCCAAGAAAATCGTCAGAAAAGCTTCGAAAACTTGACTACCACAGATGATCATCTGATGCACATCGTCGGAAAAGCTAAAGATCAATCAGGAAATTCTTACTATATTATTAAAAATTCTTGGGGGGAACGGGGAGATTTCAAAGGCTATCTTTACATGTCTGAATCTTATTTTATGATGAAGACGATTGCCATCATGTTACCCAAAGATGCCTTAATGAAAGAAGTAAAACCAACGGTATTTTTACCTGTTTCTCTTGAATAGTCGTACTTACAGGTAATTGTTTATTCAAAAAAATAAAAATGAAAACACAAAGACTTTTTCTTCTTTTTATCGTACTGATTATTTCTGTACATGCCTGCTCGCCCTCCCCTAACAAGGCAAAAACCATTACCGTAAAAGCCTCAGCCTTGATCGAGGAAAAAATCAGCGTCCGAGGTATGACTTGTGTTGGGTGTGAAGTAACACTAGAAGAAAGTCTGTCCAAAATAGATGGTGTCGTATCGGTCAAAGCTTCGCATCATAAAAAACAAGCCGTCATCGAATTTGACTCTACCCAAACCAATATCACTGCCATAAAAAAAGCCGTAAAAGAAGCGGGCTACAAAACTTTTGATTAATTGAGCGATGAAAATATTTTTTAATTTTGGGGAAACAGTACCGGGTTTTGACTACAAGGTAATCAACGAAAGAGAAGCTAGAGCGAGTGCTGGTATTATGTTTTTATTTGGGCTTTTGAGTCTTTTTTCTGTTTACATTTACAGAACTATTTTTTGGGCAGAACTATTTTCGATCACCTTTATTATTGAATTCATAATACGAGTCGTATTCAATACTAAGTATGCGCCTTACATGCTCATTGGCGGTTTATTTGTCCATAACCAGATGCCCGATTGGGTGGAAGCTAGACCCAAGCGTTTTGCGTGGTTGCTGGGCTTGATTCTGGGTGTAATCATGACTTACTTCATCGTATTTGATATTATCTCCCCCGTAAGAATAGGAATTTGTTGGCTGTGTTTATTTCTTCTGTATGTAGAGTCTGTATTTGGGATTTGTTTGGGCTGCATACTTTATAAAAAACTAAACTGGAAGGTCTATAATTGCCCAGGCGGCATCTGTGATGTCAAACCCCAAAAATCCTATGACAAGAGAAAAATACTCATTATCATCGGTTTTCTTGGTCTCTTTTATTTAACGTATGCCACTTTAAAAATGGTTAAATTTGAAGATCCGCCTACGATTATTATCTTAGATGAGTAAATGGTTGGTCTCTTTACGTTAAGAATGCGCTCTTCTTTGACGCTAATTTTCGTGGATTACCCTAATTTCTAGTCATACTTAATTCGTGTAATTTGTGCTAATTCGTGTCCCTACCAGCCTTCAAATAAATCTAATGATCATTTAATTTACGTTCTGGTAAATCACGTAAAGCATAATTATAAACGACTGTCAAAAGCAACACAAAGAAAGCAGCTGCAACTCCTATCGCTACATTGTAATGCTCTTCCGCCGAAAGTGAAATACGAATCAATATAGTCGCTAAAACAAAAGCAGAATATCGAAAAATTTTGTAATAATTCAAGGTGTAACGCAATGCTATCAAGACTATCAAAATATCACTAAAGATCAACACTGTATAAAACAAGTGGAAAGAATGATTATAATGCCCATCGACTACTAACGCATAAATATCTGCTATTCCGATCAACAGAAAAGAACCTAAAAGTATAATAGCCAAGAGCCTTTTCATACTCACAAACTTAGTTTGGTCTTTTTCTATGTCCGTTAATTTAATGTGCTTTTGTGCTTTATAGACATAGCCCATGATTGCAAAAATAGACAATGCTCCACCAGCATAAATTAACATACCGATGACTTCATCTTTGATATCAACCCATAAAAAATCATTGGCAATATGGCTAAACTCCTTAAATCCATTTCGTAGAAAAATAAGAGATAATAATTCAAATTGCTTGCCAACTGATTTCGCCACGGACTTCGGCAATACAATTATCAAACTAAACAACTCTGTAATTAGTAATAATGTAAAAGCTACCTCAATAGCAAAAAATGGATTCGTAAATTTCTTATCGAACTGTCCCAAATGCGCCCAATCCATAATCGTAATCACACTAAACAGTATACAAACTAAAAATACGCTGACCAAAACGGTACTAATCATTTTGTGATTAAAACTGCTTTTCCAAAAAGTTTTTAATCTAAAAAATAGCCCATCAGTTATGTGTAAAATTCTGTTCAACATATTTAAAAAATTGCAATTGAAACAACCAGATAAATTGCAGCAATAATGATATAAATAAAGCTATTACCCAACAAATACAACAACCAAGTAAAAAAGGTTTTGACATATCCTTTCTCGTAAAAATACTTCATGCTAAAATAAGAATACAGCATGATTCCAATGACAACAAGCACACTAACAAAAGACATCGCACTAGGTAGTTTGTTAACCAAATGCAATAAGACTAAGAATTCAAAAAACATCGCATACAAATACAGCAAGTATAAGACATGTTCCACATAAAACCGCTTCGAGCGCCAAAAAAGCAATTTTAGCCATAAGGCTGAAAATGGAATGACACCAAAGATTAACCAAATCACATGATCCTTCAAGTAATTAATAATAGACGCCGCCCCTTTATCAATTCGCTTGGCACGTCCAAGGGCAAACTTATCTCGCCAATGTCGTACATCATACTTTTGATATAAGCTATCAGATGGTAGTTTCCTAAGGTCACTCAACAAAATAGTTTTACTAGAGTCGGTAGATGGCTTAAGATCAAAACTGTCTAATACTAAAGAAATCACATAACCTGACCGAGTATAGATATTAAATGTTTCATCAACTACCGTATCTACTTCTTCAGTATCATCTATGAACATTTCATCCAACAATCCTATTACTCCCTCCTCCTCTTGACGAATTGTATCAGTATTCGGTGTCATTATATCTTCAATGAAACTTGAATGCGTATCATCTTGGGTATCAAATTTTACATCTATGACTTTATCAAACTGCGAAACTAATGCATATGCCAGCCAGGCGTAAAAGAAAAATCGAAAAGGATTCAGGTATTTTTTTCGAGCACCACGAATGTATGTTTTTGCCAATCTGCTGGGATATAATCCACCTGCGAGCGTTCTAAAAAATAAGTTATCAAAATTAAAGACTACACTAAAAAAATCTCCCAAGACTGACCTCAGTCTTAGTTTGGGTAAGTCATTTTTTTGTCCACAAGAAGCACAAAATTTTCCTTCGCCTTTACCTTGTTGGCAGTTTGGGCAAGTAATGGAAATCATAAGACCGTCCTCTGTATCTTCTATACTCATGTAGTAAAGATACAATTCTTATTTGAAATCTAGGTTTTGACCTACTAAATAGCAAGGAATTGCCACGAACATTGATTCGATTAATAACCAATTCACTGCAATAAAAAAGCCCTTTCGACACAAATCGAAAGGGCATTTTAATAATGCTATCTATTTACCTTTAATCAAAAGATTGATTAGTGGCCGTAGAAGCATTCACTAAGTCCTGATATTCAGCAGGTGTCAATCCATCTAAAATAAAGTCAATTGGATTGATAGGTCGATTCTTATATCTAACTTCATAGTGCAAGTGTTCGCCTGTTGAAGTACCCGTATTGCCCACTTTTCCAATAATCTGTCCTTTGGTTACTTTCTGACCTACTTTCACATCAATGGTACTCATGTGTCCGTACAGTGTTTCATATCCATGACCATGGTCTATTACGACATGTTTTCCGTAGCCACGACGACTGTTGATGACTTTTTTAATCACACCTGTTCCAGTAGCCTGAATAGGCGTACCTGTTTTGGCAGGAAAATCTATTCCCGCATGCATTCTCATCACTTTATGTATAGGGTGTCTTCTGCGTCCAAAACCAGATAAGTTTTTTATTTTGCGCTTTA
>JAJRQS010000157.1 GCA_024280135.1 Bacteroidota bacterium
GATGGGTTGGATCAAGATATTAACATCGGTAAATTGATGCGTTTTTCTCCACATACCAAACGCCTAAAAGCACATAACTACCAGCACTTGTATGCTTGGTTCTTCTACAGTTTAATGACTATTTATTGGGTTGTAGGCAAAGACTTTAAAGATTTGGGCTTGTATAGACGAATGGGTATTTTGAAGCAAGAAACGACTTACCCAATGGCCATCGCGCGCATATTAGTGACAAAAGTATTGTACTTGTTTTTTATTCTTGCACTACCCATCATGATTTTACCCATTTCTCCTTGGATTATTTTTGCAGGATTTATGACGAAGCATTTAATAAGTGGCTTGATATTGAGTCTAGTTTTTCAACCCGCACATGTAATCGAAGAAACAGCGTTTCCGGAACCTGATGGTTCTAATATGATGGAGGATATTGTCATTGTACATCAACTCAAAACGACCAGTAATTTTGGCACAGGATCTAAAGTGTTAACATGGTTGATCGGAGGACTGAATCATCAAGTGGAACATCACATTTTTCCAAATATTTGTCATATTCATTACCCTGAAATTTCTAAGATTGTAAAGGAAGTAGCCAAAAAATACAATATTCCGTATCTAGAACAACCCACGTTTGCAGCAGCCATTGCGGATCATACCCGAATGTTAAAAAAACTTGGTCGTCAAGATTATGTGCCTTCCGTCTAAAGTGAAGAAAAAGCCGTGGTTTAAAAAACTACGGCTTTTTTTATGCAGCATTATTTATTTATTGACCTAGTTCAGGCTTTCGTCTAAGCACAAAAAGTCCTTTTCTACCTTCTGGAATTGCATTGGACGTAAACTTATACTTCATGAACGACACTGAACATTGTGCTTCATACCGCTTAGGAACCGTAAAGAAGTATAGGTAAGAGTTGCTACCTGTCATATTTTGGGTACCTGCCTCCTTGAACAGGATAACTTCATTTTCCTTTTTTATTGAATAATACCCCGTTGTTATGTAAGAAGGTATGTGAATGTAATATGTCCAACCATTATCATACTCCTTTTTCGTTCCTATCGTCCTAATTTTAAAAGGCTTATATACTTCAGACATAAATGGCGCTTCTTTTTGTCCGATTTCCCATTCCTTGCCATTCAGTATTCTTTTTTCTCTTTGGTGACTCGTGTTCCAATTGGAATAAACATGCTTTGTCTGGTCCTTTAAAAAAATCATTTGAAGGCCAACTTTGGGCGTAAAGCCAATACGCTTTAAATCGTTAATGCTGATATTCTCTGGTGTTTTAAGCAGCATCCATTCTTCATCTATTCTTAAAAATATGGGGTAATAGCTTTCTCTGGTTGAAACATCATCAAATCGATCTATTTTCTCTCCATAAAAGACATAATCAGCTTTGTAATAATATTGCTCAAAATCATCCTCCCATTCTGTCAAAGTATTTCTTGAATCAATCTCCTTCATGGGTATCGGCACAACTTTCTTTGCCGAAAAATCATAAACTAGACTATCCGTAAAACCAAAGTGATTCAAATACGGCACATATAGTTGTGCTTGAAGAAATAATTCCACTTTGCCATCAGCAGAAATCTTTTTATAGCCATCTACTTCATCAAGCAAGAAAAAATTATTTTCTGTATCGTAAGTTAAACCTGAATAAACCGCTTTAGAAACCCTAAACAACTCATAGTGCTCAGAAGCAGGCGTATCTTTTAGGTACTTATAAGACGCTTTATTCATCATCATATAGCTAGTAGGGAATATATTAACCGTCGTACATCGATCTAGATATAACAAGACCAATAAAAGGCCAAATAAATATAGCATGTATTTCTTTTTCATAAATATTATTTGATACTATAATTTAAGGCAAAAAGAATACCACATACTTATTAATCTATAAGCGCTAGTATTGCGTTGATATTTGAATCAAAAAGAATCTATAATTGCTGAGCTTTCAAAGTGGACTCATTACTACGCTTCTCCGTCCCATTCTCTATAAAACTCCGCTAGAAAATTTTCCATAAATTGATGGCGATGAATAGCTAACGCCTTCCCCGTCTGGGTATTCATTCTATCTTTTAGTAAAAGTAACTTTTCGTAAAAGTGGTTTAATGTTGGTGTATCACCTTTTTTGTATTCTTCTTTGGACATATCTAAATTAGGCGGAATATTTGGATTGTAAATTTCATTGTTTTTAAATCCACCATAGTTAAAAGTACGTGCAATACCAATCGCACCCAGCGCATCCAATCTATCCGCATCTTGAATAACATCTAGTTCCTTTGACCTGAACTGCTGCTCCTCCTTACCTCCCTTAAAGGAAATATTACTAATAATATTGACCACATGCTGAACAATGGATTTTTCTACCTTTAGCTCCATCAAGAAGACACTTGCTTTGCGAGGGCCTACTTCCTCATCACCATCATAAAACTTTGAATCCGCAATATCATGGAGTAAGGCGCCAAGTTCTACAACAAACAAATTGACCTCTTCTGATAAAGCGATGTGCTTAGCCAATTTCCAGACTCGTTGGATGTGCCACCAGTCATGCCCTCCCTCGGCATCCGCTAAACTTTGTTTGACAAAAGTGACTGTTTGTTGAATGATTGCTTCTTGATTCATTTGGTAAAAGTAATTAAAAGCAAAGCCAACCCAACCTTTTCCGAAGTTCTTTCTGTCAATAGAAGTGAAGCAACCCTGACGGAATAAACCGACGGTATCTTGCTAGGAGCAGTCAAGAGATATTTTTGAGCAAAAAAATCAAACATTCTTAGTTGTAAAAGCGTTGTTTTTTTTACTTTGCAGTCCAAAGTTTCTAACCGCTAAAATACAACTATGTTCCGCAATTTTTTCTTAGCATTGGTTATGCTATTTATGGCATTCTCGATGTATGCCATTCCAACGAAAATAGAAGGCAGAATCAAAGGAGCAGGAAATACCAAAGAAATATATCTTTATCCTGACAAAGCTTTTGGTTCATTCGAAAAGCAGGTCATCCCGCTCTTTCAACAAGGTATTTTTGCAATAGAAATAGACCTCCCTTATCCCCAAATGGGTGTCATCGGTGTCGATGGCAAATACTTAAAAGTATATTTATCACCAGGTGCCAATATCGTTTTAGATGCAGATGCGATGATTTTTCCACAAGGAGTGAACTATGCGGGAGCTGGGGGCCCTGACAATTATTTACTACAAGCCTTTTATGAAATAGATCCACCAATCCGTGAATTTGACAAGCAATATTTTCGGATATTTGGGCACCAATTTCCTTTCAGCACCCAAATAGCTGGCTATATGGGTTTGTATCATCCAGAAGACTATAGAAACAGGCTGAACAAGAAATATGGTAGAATGAAAGGGTTATTCACGGATGTTCAGTTTGAAAAAGCGACTCCAGACTTTCAGCGTTTTTTAAGAAGCGAAATAGAAGGTTTTTTACAGTATAATCTATTGGGTTATGTTTTGCTCCATGCAAAAAGAGAGAAAATTGATCTAAATTATTTTAATTTGGAACACTTGGAAGTAGGAGATGTGAATAGTGATTACTATCGTAATTACTTGATCTTAAACAACTTATATACGGCTTCATTATCGGACGGTAACAATCCACGGGCGCAGACTTGTTATCGGCTTGCGCAAAGTATGGAGCAAGACATACCCTTACAGTATCTCCTTTCGGAAATAATCGTGAACGCGGTCCGAAAAGGAGATGAGGAAACATTATTGTTATTTGAAGAATATTTAAATGACTATCCCCATGCACCTTTTAGTAAAAAAATTGATAAAGTGATCTTCAAAGATCAAGCTCGTTTTTTTGGAGAGATGGCTCCTGACTTTGCCTTACAAACAGAAAGTAGCGAAGGCTTTGTTACTTTAAGTCAGTTCAAAGGCAAGGTGGTCTATATTGACTTTTGGGCTTCTTGGTGTAAACCTTGCCTGGACAAACTGGACAAACTAGAACGAGAAAAAAGAAAAAATAATTCAGATGACATTGTTTTTATAACCATCTCCATTGATGCAAGCAAACAGGTCTGGAAGAACACACTCAAAAATCGCGGTTATTCTGGTGTTCATTTATACGCTGGAAAAAATAGTGCTGTCGCAAAAGACTTTAAAGTAAAAGGAGTTCCTAGCGAGTTTATCATCAAAAAAAATGGGCAATTTGCTCCTACTCCTGAAGACTCTGATCCCGCAAGTTTGATTTTACTCCTAAAACGTTTTAATAATAAGTGATACGACATTCTCTTGACAGGAACAACTAACCATTCATCCTCTTAATAGAACAGTCTATCCTTTTTAGATTTCCTTTTTATAGAGAATTAGTGATATTTGCAGCTTACTAAAAAGAATAAAATGAAATCATTCACTTTCCTTTCCATTGTGAGCCTTTTATTACTCAGCAATTTACTTTTTGCGCAAGCGACTCAATCTATCAGTGGGACCATTACAGACAAACAATCGGGTTACCCATTAATCGGGACAAACATCATGACCTTAGGACTAGAGAATGAGTTGGGGACATCTACAGATGAAAATGGATTCTTTCGCCTCGAAAACCTACCCATTGGTCGAGTGGCACTAGAAGTAAGTTATCTTGGATATGAACCGGCCATCCTTTCAAACTTACAGTTGACTTCTGCAAAAGAATTGGTGGTTAATTTACAACTCGCCGAAAGCATCAATGAACTCTCCGAAATAGTCGTCAAAGCCAATTCAGATAAACGTAAAGCAATCAATACTATGGCAACTGTAAGTACACGTACTTTTAGCGTAGAAGAAGCTGGGCGATATGCAGGTTCTTTTGGTGATCCTTCACGAATGGCACAAAACTATGCGGGGGTAGCCAGTGCCTCTGACGACAGAAATGACATCATCATTCGAGGCAACTCACCAATGGGCGTACTCTGGAGGCTGGAAGGTATTAATATTCCTAGCCCAAATCATTTTTCAGTATTGGGAACTACTGGCGGACCTGTCAGCATGCTTAATATTAATAATCTAGCGACATCAGACTTTATGTCTAGTGCTTGGAGTGCAGACTATGGAAATGCAACGGCTGGCGTATTTGACCTAAAAATGAAAAACGGAAATAATGGTAAGCGAGAGTATGTGGGACAAATTGGTTTTAATGGTTTTGAGCTTGGTGTGGAAGGCCCTTTCGTCAAAGATAAAAATGCATCCTATATTGCAAACTATCGCTACTCGACGCTAGGGGTCTTTAAAACATTAGGAATTGACTTTGGTACGGGGGCGGCCATTCCTGAATATCAAGATTTAACTTTTAAATTAAACTTCCCGACTAAAGACAAAGGGGCTTTTTCTGTTTTTGGAATCGGTGGGTTTAGTGACATTTCCTTTCTGGCAAAAGATCTAAAAGAAGGAGAATCTAATTTGTACTCCAATGGACAACAAGACATCATTAACGGCTCTAAAACGGGTGTTGTGGGTGCCAGTCACACTTACTTCTTTGACAAGAATACCAATACCAAAGTAACGGTAGCCGCTTCCGGTGTGGTCTCCAGTTTACAAGTTGACACCTTTGACATAGACTTAAATAATAAAGGTAATTTCCTTTATTACGATCAACGCCAATACAAGTACTCTGCCGATATTAAATTTAATAAAAAATTAAATGCTCGTCAACATTATTCGATTGGCCTAACCAACGACCTTTTTCGGGTAAAAAATATTGATTCTATTTGGACAGGCACGCAATTTTATACTCGACTCGACAATGATGAATTATTGAATCTATTGCAAGGATATGTGAATTATCAACATCGGCTTTCGCCTAAAACCACATTGAATCTCGGCATACATGGCCAGTATTTTGGGTTGAACAATACCCATACGATAGAACCAAGATTTGGCATTAAATACGCCGCTGCAAAAAAACAATCTATTAACTTCGGTCTTGGTATGCACAGTCAGTTGCAACCCCTAAATTTTTATCTTTGGGAGTCCGAAGGACAGCAATCCAAGCAACCCAATAAGGATTTAGATTTTTCAAAAAGCATCCATAGTGTGCTGGGACATGATTGGTCTTTTGGAGGAAACATGCGTTTAAAGACTGAGGTGTATTATCAATACTTATACAACATACCTGTGGACACTCTTGCTTCTTCCTACTCCATGATCAAAGAAGGGGCTAGTTTCTTTACCCCTAACCGAACAGGATTAAATAATGACGGAACCGGTCAAAATTATGGTATTGAACTAACTTTAGAAAAGTTTTTCACGAAAGGGTTTTACTTCTTAACGACGGGTTCATTTTTCAAATCGAGGTACACGGGAAGCGACGGAATAGAAAGATCGTCTTATTATGATAGTGGTTTTGTGATGAATGGTTTAGTCGGAAAAGAATTTAATCTTAATAAGAAGATGGTTTTATCTGTGGATTCCAAGGTGGTTTATGCAGGTGGGCGAAGATATACACCTATTGACTTAGCAGCTTCGATAGCAGCTGGAGAGCAAGTCGTTCAAAAAACCGGAATCTTTGAAAAGCAATACGATCCCTATTTCAAAATAGATTTTAAAGTAGCCTTTCGGTTAAATGGTAAGCATATTTCTCAGCTTTGGTCAGTGGACTTGACAAATTTAACCAACCATAAAAACTTGTTTGCAGAGGAGTACGATGCAACTAAAAAAGAAATTGGCAGAGTCTATCAACGAGGTCTTTTTCCAAACATCTTATATCAGATTTATTTTTAGGGATCTGTACAGAGAGCAGCTATCGTGATTACCTACTATCTTAATTGCTCAAGTCTTTTACTACTTTATAGAGAACCCCAGCCAATCCAATTAAAATCAATACAATGGTGAAATAAGGTTTTGGGGTTTCAAACCTAGCATCTAGCCATTGCCCCCCTATTGCTGCTGCAAGGAGAATAAAAAACATTTGCATGGCCAATCCGGCAAACTTGCCATAGAATTGGACGGCTTTTTTTTTATGATCCTCGGTGTTCATGGTTAGTTGACGGTCTTCGTAATGACCTGTTCTACACCATTGGAAGAAGTAGAGATACTTTTTGTCATTTTGCATACAACGTTGAAAATAGCCCCAGAATGAACGGTGAGGTTAGACGTGCTTACATCTCCAGACACTTTTGCATTTTCTTTTACCGTCAAGGCGTTCGCGACCTTTATATTCCCACTAAAGGTACCTTCTATTACAGCATCTTGGCACTTAATGTCTCCTTCCACATGACCAGATGGTCCTATTATAACTTTAGCTTTACAATTTAGACTGCCTTTGATACGACCATCTACCCTAAAGTCACTATCCGCGTTAATGACACCTTCCAGATTCGTTTGGTGAACCAAACTGTTTAAACCTCCTGCGGATTTAGGGCTAGAAGTTGTTATTTGAGGGGTTACGGCTTGTTTTTTCTTCTTTTTCTTGCTTCCGAACATATTTAATGTTTTTGCTAAGATACAAAATTAAAAGGGTTTTGTAGCTTTTTGGTGATCATACTTCTCATGCGGGTAGTGCGAATTGATATGGCAAAGATAACTAATATATTTCTTATTTGTTGTCTATTTTTATCAAGAGCACACAAGGCCTACCACCGCACAAGAAAAGCCAATTGGCTATAAAGAAGAGTTATTTAGTCAAAATCAATTTTTCAGAAACCCACCCACCGGAATGTCGGTAATTCACAATGTAAACGCCTGCTGGTAGATGGCTAATATTCAACGTCTGGCGAGTGCCGGGTTCATTTTGCGAAAGCACCACCCGCCCTAGTAGATTCATAACGACTACTTGCGTAATTTCAGCAGAAGAATGGATGGTAAAAGCTCCAAAAGTCGGGTTTGGATAGATTTTTTGGGTTTTTATCGCAGTCTTTTGCTTTGGGGCTCCTTGCTTTTTGGTGTCTTTTTTTTCAGACCCAAAATCAAAACCTGCACCATAACATAATATATCTTTATCGTAACTTCTATCATAACCCGTTACAACAATCTCCTTCAGCAAATAACCTTGCTCTAGTGCCAAATGCAGCACTTGTCCTCTAGGCTCGATGGACAAGTCTGTTACTTTTGTGGTAAACCCGATATAACTCGTTGACAATTGATATTTACCGACACCCAAGATGGCCTTAAAAGAGCCATGTATGTCAGTCGATACACCTTTTACCAATTTCCCATTTTGGGTAAAAACAAGATTCGCATAAGCTAATGGTTCACCAGACTGATCCACTACTTTTCCTTTAATGAAACCAGTAGAAATCTGTGCCATCCCAACCTGAGCAAAAAAAACTAAACCAATAATCCATAATATTTTCATAACTAACTAAAGTTTTGGACAATTCTATAAAAGACCACAAGCGCAATGACCAAAATAACGCTTACTTGCTCCAATATGCTGCTAGCTACATAAAACTAAACCACAAAAAAACCGTTATATCTCACATTCGGACACAAACAAACAATCGTCTTGCAAAATATAAGTTTACAGTATCCAACTTGGTATATATTACTTTGCGTCCTACTGGGCGTAGTCTTTGCTCTGGGGCTGTATTTTAGGGATAATTCCTTTCGGGAAAAGAGTAAGAAAATGAATCCCATTCTTGGGTTTTTACGCTTTCTGACAGGAGCCTTAATTAGCTTCTTATTGCTCAGTCCACTCATTAAGTCTATAGAAACAAGAACCGAAAAACCCACCATCGTCATCGCACAAGATGCCTCGGAATCCATTGGATTGTCAATGACAGCAGACCAAAAGGTAGCTTATCAAAACCAACTCAAAACACTCCAATCCAAACTCCGTGAAAAATACTTGGTCAAAACCTATAGTTTTGGAGAGCGAGTACGAGATAGCTTAGATTTTAACTTTAGTGATAAAATCACCAATATCTCAGGGGTCATGCAAGCCATTTATGACGATTATAGCCACCAGAATCTAGGCGCAATCATCTTGGCAACAGATGGCATTTACAACGAAGGCAGTAGTCCCAATTACCTTACGGACAAATTAGCTGTCCCCGTTTTCCCTATTGCTTTGGGAGACACGACCATTGCTAAAGACTTGCTCATCAGACAAGTATTACATAATGACATCGCCTATCTAGGGGATAAGATGGAGGTCCAAGTGGATATTGATGCGAAGAACCTTGCGGGAAAAACGACAAAACTTTCCACTTATATTATTGAAGGGAAGAACTTGCGCAAAATCCAAGAAACCGTCCTCAACATAAACCAATCCAACTTCTTCAAAACAGCTTCAATTGTCTTACCTTTGGACAAAAGTGGTGTACAACAATTTAGATTTCAACTAAACAGCATTCCTGGTGAGGTGTCTAAAGCAAACAATACACGTGATATCTATATTGAAGTGTTGGATTCCAGGCAAAAGGTATTGATTTTGGCGGAAGCCCCACATCCCGACTTAGCGGCTATCAAACGAAGTCTTGCGACCAATAAGAATTATAAAATAACGACACGCCATATTGATGACTTTAAGGAGCCAATTGGTCAATATGACCTTGTCATTCTACATCAATTGCCTTCCAAAATGCACCCCGCTACAAAGATACTGAGTGCCTTAAAAAAACAAAACACACCTCATCTTTTTGTGGTTGGAAGTAAGTCTAATATTAATAATTTTAATCGTGCCCAAAACTTAATTACGATAAAAGGGACCGGACAAAAACCCAACTTAGTACAAGGCGTTTTTAATGATAAATTCTCATCATTTACTTTGGAGAACAAAACAAAGCAAGCGATTTCCGACTTCAATCCCATGTCTGCTCCATTTGGTTCTTTCACGTCCGCCCCACATGCGCAAAACATATTATTTCAAAGAATTGGAAAAATAAAAACAGCTTATCCACTTTGGAGTGTAGGGGAATCCGATGGAACTAAAATCGGTGTAATTACCGCAGAAGGGCTTTGGAGGTGGCGTCTTTTCGACTATATGCAACATCAAAACCATGATGCTTTTGATGAGTTGATGACTAAAACTATTCAATACCTTTCGGTCAAACAGGACAAGCGTAGGTTTCGTGTAAACATCGCCAAAAATCTCTTCAAAGAGAATGAACCGATCTTATTCAATGCAGAATTATACAACGAGAATTACGAGCTCATCAACGAGCCCGATGTGAGTCTGACGGTCATCAATGAGGAAGGTAAAGAATTTCCCTACTCTTTTACCCGTCAAGGAAATAGTTATCACATCAATGCGGGATTCTTTCCGGCAGGGCATTATCGATTTAAAGGAAAAACCGTTTTTTCGGGTAAAGATTTTGAATCGAAAGGTAAATTTTCCATTCAAGAAATCCAACTGGAAAAGTATGTAACAACTGCCAATCACAATACATTAAGGCTCATGAGTCAAAGTTTTGGCGGTCAACTTATCTACCCAAATAAAATCAACGAACTCGCAGATATTATAAACAGTAAAAACGCTGTTAAATCCATTATGTACCAAACGGCACGAAACAAGCCACTCATTAATTTGAGATGGATACTTGGAATCATTATTTTACTATTAGCAATCGAATGGTTTTTTAGAAAATATTTTGGTGGGTATTAGTCCTTCTTATTTAAATAATTTTATGAAAAATTTAACCTTATTGGCTTTGGCAATTTTAGTTTTTGGATGCAAGAACAACGCCACTTCTAGTGAAACGAGCACTTCCCTTTCCATACAAGATACCGCTAAAGGGGTCGTCGATACGCTTGCTAGAGAAACTAGCCTTTCAATTCCTGCAAAGGACAGCTTGCCGATTGATGATACCCTATTGCAACAAACAACTAAATCGAAACCAAAGGACAAATCAAAACCTACCCATAAAACCACAACCTATCCTAACATCCTTGATTTAAAATACATCACAGGAAAATTTGATCAGCGAAAGCATCCGGATTTTGTTCGACTAAAAGAAAAATATTGCGCCTACCCTGATATGTATTTACGCAAGGAGGTTTATGCAGCATTTTTAAAGATGCACAATGCTGCACAAGAGAAAAAGATAAATTTAATTATTAGATCTGCCACCCGAAACTTCTTTACTCAGCGTCGTATTTGGGAAAACAAATGGACCGGTAGAAAAAAACTAGCAGGCGGAGAAAATTTAGCCAAAACAACTAAAAGCTCCTTATTAAAGGCAAAAAAAATCCTTCGCTACAGCAGTATGCCTGGCAGTTCTCGCCACCATTGGGGTACAGACATTGACTTAAATGACCTTGCTAATTCTTACTTCGAAACAGGTAAAGGATATAAAATGTATCAATGGATGAAAGCCCATGCACATGAATTTGGCTTCTACCAAGTCTATACCGAAAAAGGACCCGAACGACCTACTGGCTACAATGAAGAACGTTGGCATTGGACTTACCTACCCACTTCAAAAAAAATCTTAGAGGCGGCTAAGCAAAAACTAAAAGATGAAGATTTCAGTGGCTTCCTAGGCGCGAACACCGCACCTAAGATTCACATCGTACGGGATTATGTATTAGGCATCAACAAAGCCTGTTTATAAAAAAAGGACTGCCTTGTATTCAAGACAGTCCTTTTAACTATTTTTTCAAGTACCGATTATTCAATAATAAATCGTTCTCTTTGGATTTCCCCATTCAATTGAATGTGAATCGTATAAATTCCCGTAGGCAGTTGACTGACAAGGATTTCATTCGTATTCGCTTGGAATACCTTTTGACCTAGTGCATTGTAAATAGAGGAAATTGGCGTTTCATCTCCAGTAACCCCTCCTATATAAATCACATCTTTAACTGGATTAGGATATACATAGGTCGTAGGCACGACAGGCATATAAGCATTCACTACAGGAGAATACTCAAACTGACCATCAAAATCTATCTGCTTCAATCGATAATAATTAGCTTTAGACGCTGGCGTATAGTCGGTGAACTCGTATTGGTTAGCAGTGCGATCAGTATCACTTCCATCCACCCACCCAAGGGTGGTCCAGTCTTTGCCATTCGTGCTTTTTTCAATTGAAAAACCTCGGTTATTCGTCTCTGATAAGGTTTCCCAAGACAATAAAACCGTATGCCCTGCAAGGGTCGCTTCAAAAGACGATAACTCAATGGGTAACAAAGCGCATGCAGCTAAAAATGCATTTGTGCTTTGGCACGTCCCTGTGTTACTGCCAATATCAATCGTCGGACCTCCAATAAAATGGCAAAAGTCGTCACAGTTTGCAAGATTGCTATTGCTAGCTAAATAAATAGAATTAACCGTAACTAAATTTGCAAAAGCAGCTGTGCTTGTAATCCCCGAATTATCTTGCAATAACAAAGTATTAGTAATTGATGTGATGTTATTTAGTCCTGAAAAATCAGTCAAAGTAGTATTCAGAATTCGTAAAGCGCCAGTTGTACTTGTAATGTTTGACAAAGCAGCTAGTGATGTGATAGGATCTGTACCATCATCATTAATTTCTAGTACTACACCACCTACAATAGTTGTACAGTTTGGGTAATCTGTTAAAAACTGATCTACCTCTGCTTGAGTCGTCATCGTAACGTTACTAGTTGGGCATTGCGCCTTTAAACCAATGAAGCCAAATAAAAGGAAAAATGTTAAAGAGAACGTTGAGTAATTCATAGGTGTTTATTTTATGTTTAATACCTACAAAGATATTCTATACTTGATTCAAGTGAAAGCCTTTTATAACAATTACCCTTAAAGTAAAGAATAAAGTATGAGGTTTATACATATATCATTAAAATCTATTATAGCAATTAAAGGATATTTAGACTATCTTTGAAAGACAATTAACTTTAATATGAACCGACTGTTTCTTTTCGCCTTCATTTGGCTATTACCACTCGCTATTTTCGCGCAAGTTCCTGACGTCGCAACCAACCAATGCATTAGTCTAGACAAGCCCGTTTACTGTAACAACCCCGCTTTAAATTGGTCTCAATATGCAGCCTTATCAGACGGAGATGATGAAACGGTATTGGAAGTCGCTAGCCCCGTAACTATTGCCCTGCAAGTCGATGCCCAAAGTTCAACTGCTGATAGCCTAATTCTGCATTGGCGGACACAGTCCTGGGAAAATCGCGATTCTAATCTAGCTTCTCTCAAACACTTTGAGATATATACGAGCCTGAATTCAACGAATGGAGTAGATGGAGATTGGGTTTTGATGAAAGAGGGTTTTAATACCTACAAAGATAACTTTATCTTCTTCCCAAATAACCAGCCTAAATGGGTAAAAATCAAAGAATTGGAAGTGGACACGCTAAAACTAGCTAGGCTTGAGATTTTCCAACAAGCGCCTGAGGGTAAAAAGGATGATATATGGATGTTTTTTGGGGACTCTCAGACCTTACTTTGCATGGGAGCAGGCAGGACGACATACGAAGCGCCGACTAGGTTTGGCAATCAAATCCATAACCAAAACCCTTGTTATTATCCGATGATTATTAATGGAGGATTTGGTGGAGAAAGAGCTGTTGATGCGGTAACGAGGCTAGAAAAAATACTTGACGATATGCCTCAAATAAGTTTTATGGCTTGTGCTTACGGAATAAATGATGTGATGTACTCTTTCCCTCCGTTAGTTCCGTATGACGATCCCATTAATGACAATGCAACAGAACTTTTTTTAGATGCCTATATCGAGATATTAAACATTTGTAAGGCAAGAGATGTCTTTCCTATTCCTGCTAGAATTCCTTGGATTCATTTTCCCAATCATTATTTCAAAGACTATACGGATACAACTGCGGATAAAACAAATGGAATCACACCTATCAACTTAAATGAAATTGACACCTTAATAAAAATACACGCACCGTATGCAATAGATCC
>JAJRQS010000158.1 GCA_024280135.1 Bacteroidota bacterium
AAATGAGGAAAATTCATATTGACTGCTAAACCACGAGCATCATTAATAGAATCCAAGCTACAACAGCCTGTCTCCTTAGATACACCGCCAGAATTGGCATAATCCCAAGTCTTCATCGTAATACCCACAATCTCGTACCCTTGCTCTGCTAAAAGCAAAGCAGTCACTGTGCTGTCTATTCCGCCACTCATGGCAACTAAAACTCTCTTTTTCATCGTGTCGGTATAACGCTTGAATGTTGCTTTTGGTTTAAAGCTTGAGGAGAACGCCTTACCTTTATCAAGAGTCAAAAGAAAAGAAAGTCTATAATCATTCTTTTTTATTGGTTTTTGGGAACAATACTAGTGTTCAGTTCATTATCAATAGACCTCTTATTGCAAGCTTGCGCAAAAAAACCACGAGCATGAAAGACCGAATCAATCAATATATAGAAAAACTAGAGCAAGAAAAGGAAATCATTGTATTGTGGGCTTGCGAAACAGGATCTAGAGCTTGGGGATTTCCTTCTCCAGATAGTGATTTTGATGTTCGAATAATATACATGCATCGCACAAATTGGTACTTATCTATATTTAAGCAAAAAGACTCGCTTGACGTCATGTATGAAGACAATGAAATAGATATTTCTAGATGGGAATTGAAAAAATCACTGAAATTACTGATGAATTCAAATGCCGCTTTACTTGAGCGTATCCAATCTCCGATTATTTATAAACAGGATGCAGCATTTATAGAAGATTATAGAACCATTGCGCAAACTCAGTATTCCAGAATCGCTACTATCCATCATTATCTAAGTATGGCTAAAAGATTTAGGGAAGAGGTAAAAGGTAAAAAAGAATATAAACTCAAAAAATTCTTTTATGCTTTGCGTTCTGCTACTGCGTGCTTATGGATACTCGAAAAGGAAGAAATGCCGCCCATTGTGTTTTCAAAAATGCTCGAAGGATTAAATATTGACCCATCTCTAACTGGTCGAATCTATGAACTCATTCAATTGAAATCAACCATAAGTGAAAACTACCTGCATGAAGGAGAACAGCACATTTTAGAATTCATAGACAAATGCATTACCCAGGCAGAAAACAAAAAGAATTCACTCCCTTCTGCTAAGGGCAACCCCAAAGAGTTGGATGATTTATTCTTAAAGACACTTTCCCGTTATGACCATAAATGATTTAAAAGAAAAAGGCTTAATCATTTTAGAATGTATCAGTGGTAGCCGTGCGTACGGGCTTGCTACGCCTACATCTGATACGGATATTAAAGGGGTTTTTCTTCTACCAAAGGAAATGTACTATGGTCTTGATTATACTCCTCAAGTAAGTAACCCATCAAACGATATTGTGTATTACGAATTTGGGCGATACATGGAGCTGCTTGCGCTAAACAATCCCAACATCCTTGAATTATTAAATACTCCAAAGGAATCAATCCTATACAAACATCCTTTTCTTGAAGAAATAAAAAGTGAATTAATTCTTTCAAAATTATGCAAAAATACTTTCGGTAAATTTGCTTTATCCCAAATAAAAAAAGCTAAAGGTTTAAATAAAAAAATTGTAAATCCTATTGGTAAAGAACGCAAAGATATCTTATCATTTTGTTATATCAACTATGAAAACGGCGCGATACCATTAGTTAAGTTTCTAGAAATCAACGATTTACATCAAAAAGACTGCGGACTTGTGAACATCGATCACATGAAAAACATCTATGGACTTTATCACAATCCTAGCTTACATTACGCTGGTATTATAAAAATAATTTGTCTAACGATGTAAGTCTCAGTTCTATTCCAAAGCCAGAACAACAAATAGCTTTATTATACTTTAACAAGGAGGGGTATTCTAAATATTGTAAAGACTACAAGGAGTATTGGGAATGGGTGAGTAATCGAAATGAAAGCCGTTATGAAAATACCAAAAATCATGGAAAAAACTATGATGCCAAAAACATGATGCATACTTTTAGACTTTTGGAAATGGCAACAGAAATAGCCACTCAAAAAACCATTAACGTAAAACGTCCAAATCGGGATTTTCTTCTCAATATTAAAAAGGGGAAATTTGAATACCAAGAACTATTAGGTCTGGCTAATGATCTCCAATTAAAAATGGAAAAAGCCTTTGAGCAATCTGATTTACAGGACAAACCTGACAGAGAAATGATAAATAAACTTACCTTTGACATCAGAAATAAATTTTACAACATAAAAAAATGAAAAGAAAAATCTTCCTAGTATTACTTTTAGCCTTGTCTATTGGCTTTTTTTATAGAGATTACAAAAAAACTACGGGATCTAATATGGTCATTGGTCAAAAGGTGGACAGCCTAAACCAAGTCTATGTCTATTATAATGGTTCAATCGGGAACGTTGTCAAAAGAAATACAAAAGACGGCTACAACCTTGGTCTAGAGTTTCAATGTGTTGAGTTTGTGAAGCGTTACTATTATGAATTTTATAACCACAAAATGCCAGATAGCTATGGGCACGCTGTTAGTTTCTTTGATAAGAAAGTCAAAGATGGGCAAGTGAATAAGCAACGCAATTTATTACAATTCACAAATCCAAGTAAGCGTAAGCCACAAGTAGGAGATTTGATTGTACTCAAAGGCACCATTTTCAATCGGTACGGACATGTAGCAATCATCTCTAATGTACTAGACAACCAAATAGAAATAATCCAACAGAATCCTGGGCCCTCAGGTGCTTCCAGAGTTCAATATGAATTAATGCAAACGGAGCAACAACAATGGAAAATCAACCAAAGTCGAATATTAGGTTGGTTAAGAATGATTTAGCGTAAATATTTATCTTTAAACCAGCTCGCAAAGACCACCGCATAAAGGCCGCTAAAAAAAGAAACGAAAAAATTAATCCCAAGTAAAACCACCGAAGAATCCACACTTGCAACAATGGAGGCCGGATCAATACCAAACCGCCCTATCGTTTTAATCACAAACACACTCCCAAAAACACCAATTATAGAATTTCCTACCAAACCAAAAGAGCGAGATTGGTACAACAAGGTTGAGGCATTTGCTCCTAAAATACCTAGCGCAATACTAAGCAAAGCGATTAATCCAGCATTCATTTTATTAAATTAATGACCATAATCCATATCATCAATTTTACCACTCCTAAATCTTTTTTGAGCTATAAAATAAATAATTGCTAACACCACTCCTATTATCCCCCAGACAAAAGCTACAGAAAGCCCTTCATTCGCTGCAGAAGCATTATAAATAGTCAAAGACTCGCATACATCATTTGTAGAAGGCATAATCACTGGAAACATGGAAGCCAAGGTAGAAGTAATCCCACCAATAATGACAAGGGAGGTTAAATAAAACCGATGAACATCTTTCATTTTTTTATGTGCAAACAAACCAAACAGCGCCGCAAAATAAATGAGGGGAAAAACCATTAACAAGGGTGTCGAAAAGAAATTGTCCAAAGAGTTGGGCACTATCAATTGCCACACAAACAACGAGAAAAAGGTTAATATCACTAGGGCAATATTTAATCTTGTAATAACCGTTTTTAGTTTTTCATTGATAGACGCATTGGTCTTGTGTATTATCCAAGCTGCCCCATGTATGGCCAATGTCAGAACTGAAATCAAACCTATAATTATTGTAAACCAATCGATTACACCAGGGCTACTATGAAAAGGGCTAAAATCATTTGTCCAAAGAGGCAAGAAAAAATAAATGGATTCTTGTGTCGCCACCCCATCCACTACATTACCCAAATTCACTCCACGAGCGATATTCCCAAGCGCGATCCCAAAAAACAATGCCAACAATAAGCTTGAAACCCCAAAAGAAACATCCCAGAGACTATGCCACATCTTATAGGGCAGGAGGTTTCTAAATTCAAGCCCAATAGCTCGAAATATAATCAACCACAAAACCATTATTAAGGGCAAATAAAAGCCACTAAACGCCGAAGCATACAATACTGGGAAAGCCATAAACAACATGCCTCCAGCAGCTACAAGCCAAACCTCATTGGAGTCCCAAAAAAGACCTGCTGCTTTTGCAACAACAACCTTGTCTCTTTCTTCCTTAGCAAAAAACAAATGAATGATTCCTACTCCAAAATCATACCCATCGAGAACAAAGAAGATTGCCATAAATAATGCAATCAATATGTACCAAAATAATTCCATAATCTTATTTTTTAGTGTTGAACGTCCTCAGGACCATGGTTAATCACTCGACCAACTAAGAGTAAAAATAACATCCCTAATAAAAAGTACAATGCCATGAAACCCATTAATGTAAACAACGTATTTCCGGAACTAACCGTGGGTGATATTCCGTCCGCTGTTCTTAAAAGCCCGTAGACTAAATAGGGCTGCCGACCCAATTCCGCAACATACCAGCCCAGTAAATTAGCGATATAAGGAAATGGAACCAAGAACATGATAACCCACAATAAAGGCTTAAAAGTAAATAGCTTTTTGCGGTATAGAAAAAAAGCTGCAAGTCCCATGATACCTATAAATATGGTTCCCAATCCTGCCATGATATGATACGAGTAATACAATAATGGTATGTTATCGGGTAATTCGTCCGGCTTGAATTTATCCATACCAGCTATTTCTGCATTCCAATCTTGATAGGTTAAAAAGCTTAAGACATTGGGTACTGCAATTTTATTATCTAGTTTCTTTTCCAACATATTGGGTTGCCCAATCAAAACGATTTCAGATCCAGCCGTTTCAGTCTCAAAAATACCCTCCATTGCAGCGAATGCAGCAGGTTGATATTTGGCAACATTCTTCGCATTCCAATCTCCTGTTGGGAATATCAAGATTACACTAGCTATAAGTCCAAAAATCACTCCCGTCTTTAAAAACATCTTGCCATAATCAACATACTTGCCATATAGAATATAGAAAGCTCCAATACTTGCCACTACAAATGCAGAGGTCGTAAGAGAAGCAAACTGATTATGCAAAAAAGCTGGCAAGAGCCAAGGGTTACTAAATAGCGCCCCAAAGTTATTTAAAACATATCTTCCATTTTCCAGAATCTCATACCCAACTGGGTGCTGCATCCAAGCATTGGTTGCTAGGATCAAGTATCCACTTGCCCATGACCCTAAAAACACTAAAAAGGCTACAAACAGATGCATCTTCTGGCTCATCAATTTCTCACCAAATATAAACAAAACCAAAAAAGAAGATTCTAAAAAGAAGGAAAACAACCCTTCCATGGCTAAGGTCTGCCCAATAATACCACCTGTCAACTCAGAAAATTTAGCCCAATTGGTACCAAACTGAAATTCCATTGGAATCCCGGTGACTACTCCAATTGTAAAGTTGATCGCAAATATTTTCATCAAAAATTTCGCAGCATCATTGTATTTATCTATTTGGTTTCGGAGAAATTTCCATTTAAAGTATACAATTATCAGCGAAAGCCCCATCGTTAATTGAGGAAAAATATAATGAAAGGTAATTGTAAATGCAAACTGCAACCTATCGTAAAACAACATATCTTCCATAAGAGCCTATTTTTTACGCAAAGATACACAAGTTATACTACAGTATTATACTTTACTATAATGACACTTGGCAAAATGGTAATTATCTATATGAAGACATTACTTAATTCCCGTAACCACCTTATCCTTAGGGGACTTAACGGTATAAACAAACCGCTCTTTAATGGATTGGCCTGCACCCAAATCAAGTGTCCAAAGCAGACGTCCGCTTTCTTCGGTATATTCTGCTCTTCCTTTTTCCTCTAAGTCTATGCTTATTTCTTTGAGCGTGGATACAGGGATTTGGTCTA
>JAJRQS010000159.1 GCA_024280135.1 Bacteroidota bacterium
AATAGGCTCCAGCCTCAAGGTTATTTGCTTTCTCAGAATTTCCAATATCAGGCGACCATTCAAAAGTAAAACCAGTTGTATCTTGTGTAAACGTCAACTCTATCGCACCATCACTCACTCCACAGTGTGCATCAACAGTAGTGATGACAGGTTCTGGCAAATTACAAGTGGTGCATTTGTTTACCAAGACGGTCGTCCCAACAACATCTAAGCTTGCGCAAATGAGTCCTCCACCGTTTATCAATTGAAGGTTAATATCAAAAATACTTGTTGTCCCTAAATCAATGGATGTTTCATCAAAAGTATTCGGATCATAAATAAAAGTATGAATGACAAACGTTCCCGATCCTGCTAAAACAAAACTAGGTGTTGAAGAAATTTGTTTAACAATATCATTAGAAGCTTTTGATAATAAATATCTCGTGACGTAACCAGAAGGAACTATCGCATTTCCATCAGGCGTTGCCGAAATAATCATATTAGGTTTTTGGTCACAGATATCCGTACTGTCCGTGGTAATAGTTCCAGCAAACACATCACATCCACAAATATCTGGCACATTAATCACATCTTGTTTGGCTTCACAGCCATTCCCATCCGTAATCGTTACGCTATACATCCCAGCATCCAAGCCTGTTCTATCCTTTACATTATCATTTCCCGCAAGGTCTGCCCAATCAAAAGTATATCCGCCTTCTCCTCCATTCACAGTCAAACCAACTGCCCCAGATGCGGTGCAAGTAACAGGTGTAATGGAAGAAAAAATATTTATCGCAAGTGGAGAATTTACAAAGAAACATCCTTGCCCAGCTATGCAGCCATTACCGTCTTTGACCACAATACAATGCGGCCCTACGAATAATTCCCCATTTGTAATCACACTGTCCGCATGATTTAAAATTTCAATTGTTGCAGGCTCTACAAACCCCGCTGAATAATTAATATTAAAATCTACAGTCCCATCATGTGTACCTGCACAAGAAGTAAAAACCTCCCCATTAATCACCACCTCCGCTTGTCCAACAGCATCATTCAACGTAAAACTTAAAGTCGTATCACACCCACTTTGCAGATCCGAAACCAACACCTCATAACTACCTGCTGCTAGACCCGTATGCGTTGCTCCTGCGCCCCAATCATAGCTATAACTACCCGAACCATCCGCCACCGAAATAGTCACCGAACCATCATTCATTCCACAAGTTGGATTATTATTAATGACCGCAGTAGCATCTAGTGTTTTCGATTCATCAATAAATACGGTCACAATATTTTCGCAAGAACCATCTGATACGGTCACAAAATGATAACCACCTGATAAGTCCGTTCGCTCATTTAAGGTACTGCCATCAGCCCAAGTATAACTTAAACTAGCAGGAGCCAAAACAGCTTCTCCATTGGTTCCGCTACAGGAAATATTTGTGGTAGAAACCACATTTGCCGTTGGGCCATTGCCATTGGTTACGGCAAAAGATTTTGAAGTAAAACAAGCATTATTTAATTTATCCGTTACCGTAACCGTGTATGTACCGAGCCCAAGTGATTGTCGCTCGTTACCCGGTGCAATGAGTACACCATTCTCTGGAGACCACTCCCAATTATAATCATCGGCATCTCCATTTATGAATACTTTGGCACTTCCGTTAAAGTTACCACAAGTCGCTTGATTAATGACTACTTCTGTAATAATTACCGGATTTGTACAAGCACCTGAACCACATTCATTACCGACATTTACGGCTCCAATAATATACTGACAATCCAAGTTATCCGAAATAGTCACTGCATAAGTACCCGCTTCTAATCCGGTTCTATTTTTTTCATCATCCGTACCCGCTACATCTTCCCAATCAAATTTATAAGGAGGTACGCCCCCCGTCACATCTAATGTAATTATCCCTCCGACTGTACAAGTTTGGGCAACTACATTGGGCACTACTTGCAGAGAGGAATTCTCTGTCATCTGTACGGTCGTAGAATCAACAATACACAAACCTAAATCTAGCAAGTACGCCGTATAAGTACCCGCCGATAAAAAACCATTTGTAACTGCCAAACCTGTTATATCTTTTATCACTATCGAAGAAGCCTCTCCAAAAGGAAAGCCCTCCTGTACCTCAAAAACGGCCTCTCCATTACTACCTCCATTACATGCAGCGGGTGTAATAGAAGCTAAACTAATCGACCCGACAGACATAGCGCTCGTCATACTCACAAATACAGAATCCAAACAACCATTATTATTATCAGTAATATGCACCCAATAATCCCCAGGAGGTAAGGTCGTATTCTCGGAAGATGTTCCCCAACTGTAACTATACTCCCCGGATCCTCCACTCACCGCAATACTGGCCGTACCATTTGATTGATTGCAAGTGGCGGGTTCGACAATGGATGAAGTACTCGATAAAGGATTATTTTCATCAATGGTCACATTCAAAACACTATAACAACTCGTAGCTGGATCGGTAGCCGTAACAGAATAAGTTTTATGCGTTAAATTAATACGTGTACTAGAAGTGACTTGATCATCCCACTGAAAAGTTAAATTAGCCGGACCCAATGTTGCTTGACCATTTGAAGATTCACAAGTAGTCGGATTAGTGCTTTGGATAAAAGCAGTCGGCCCATCTGTATTCTGAACGATAATGAGGGTGTCAATACTACAATCCGCCACAGAATTATCCGTAATCGTTACTCGATACGTACCTGCCACTAAATTCGACATTGTATTGGTCGTACTTAAATTGGGTGACCAATTATAGGAATAGTTGGCAGTATTGCCAGACATATTCAAAGTGATCGCTCCTGTGACCGTTCCACAAGTTGTATTATTCACATCAATAGAAGAAATAACAGGCGGATCTGGACAGATAGCTAGTGGGGAATAATATCCCTCATAGACATAATTGTGTCCAGTAGATAAATGATTGGGTGAAATAGCCTCTACAGTTACTAAAATAAATGTAAAAAAGAAGACTAAAAGCCCGTTAAGTTTGTTTCTCATAAATTGCTCAAAGTTGTTTTCCGAATAAATGGGGCATTTACTATACGGATGCGCACTCCTCAAGGCAAACTGTTTAATCTTACCTTCAATAAGCATGCAAATTTAACCCATTGTTTCCTTAAATGCTAATAAATTACCTTTATTTAATTACATATAGAGCTGATTAATAATAAGTACCACATTTTACAAATATAAATAAATAATAATATGTTTTGTTTTTATGCTAAAACCAGACGTTAAAGCACAGTAAAAAAATGAACAAAAGTACAATAAAAAATAAATAAGACTCTGATAATCAGCCTAATGTAATAAACGAAAGACAAGTATCAAAATACATTTATACTATTTTGTATTTTTATTTTAAACATATTACCTCCATCTTTACATTATGACAGCCAAACAACTAACAATCGACAAGCACCAAGCAACAATTGACCTATTCCAGCAATGCTCTGAACAGACTATTAATGCTATATTTCATGAAGGGCTGGTACAATCCTTCACGAAAAACGAACTCATTTATTCGAATACTAATCAACAAGTCCACATACTACTAAATGGTGTGGTCAAGATTTGCAGAAAGAATAACCAAGATCAGGTCATGATCAAAGATGTCATCTATCCAGGTAGTTTTTTTGGGGAAGATGTTCTTTTCTCAACTACCGCTTCTGACGAATGTGCCATCTGCATAGATCCAAAGACATCGGTACTTTCTATTCCTAAAGAAAAATTTAAAGCCTTAACGACTAGCCATCCCTCATTAATATCTCTTCTGCTCCAAGAGTTAGGGAAAAAACTCATTCAAAAAGAAGAGAAATTGGCTTCCTTTCATTTTAATGATGCCAAAAGTCGAATCCTGCATTTTATTCGCACAACAGCACAAAAAAATGGCATTCAAGTCGGATATGAAGTATTAATCAAACACTCTTTCACGCAACAGGACATAGCCAATATCACCGGGACATCCAGACAAACGGTTACCTTCGTGCTGAACGAACTAAAAAAGAACAACATCATTCACTTTGACCGAAAGCGGATTTTAATTCGTGATATGGAGCAGCTTTAATGCACTAAAGGCGTTCAATAATCATAGCTCCAGCTCCACCACCGCCATTACAAATAGCAGCTAATCCATATTTGCTTTTCTTTTGATGCAAGACATTATTCAGGGTAGTTATAATTCTAGAACCTGAATTTCCAAGTGGGTGTCCTAATGCAACAGCCCCACCATATACATCTACTTTTTTGGGATCTAAATCAAATTTTTGCATAAAGGCTAAAGTCACCACAGAAAAGGCTTCATTGATTTCAAAATAACCAATATCCTTCATTTTCAATCCCGCTTTTTTCAATGCCAATTGTGCTGCCACAGGTGGAGCAACTGTAAACCATTGCGGAGAAAGTGCTGCATCTGCAAAAGAAACAATTCTCGCAACTGGCTTTAAATTATATTTTTTGACGGCTTCCGCACTTGCTAGCACCAACGCAGAGGCGCCATCATTAATGGTCGAAGCATTAGCGGCTGTGACGGTTCCATTTTTGGTAAAAGCAGGTCTTAGCTTAGGTACTTTTTCAAATTTCACTCTCGTATATTCCTCATCTTCTGTAATCATTACGGGTTCTCCTCTTCTTTGCGGCACTGCTACGGGCACTATTTCATTGGCAAAATATCCCTTCTTCGTTGCATTACCTACACGCTTATAAGAGTTAATCGCAAATTCATCTTGAGCCTCCCTTGTAATCTTATACTTTTTTGCTGTTTTGTCTGCAAAGACACCCATCGCCGTCTGATCATACACATCTATCAATCCATCTCTAGACAAACCATCTACTAATGCGGCATCTCCGTATTTATATCCAAAACGTGCCTTTGGGACATAAAAAGGAATTTGAGACATATTTTCCATTCCACCTGTCACGACTACATCTTGCAGACCCAACATGATGGCTTGCGCACCAATAGCAGTCGCTTTCATCCCCGAAGCGCAAACTTTATTGATCGTGGTACTAGGTGTATGATTATCCAATCCTGCTTGCAATGCTGCTTGCCGAGCAGGCGCTTGGCCCAAATTGGCTGAAACTACATTGCCCATAAAAACCTCTTGGACTGCCTTTGTCGGTAAATTTGCTTGCGCTAATGCTCCCTTAATAGCCATTCCGCCCAATTCGGTAGCTGATATATTTGAAAATACTCCGCCAAAACTTCCTATCGGAGTACGGACAGCGGAAACGATATAGACTTCTTTCATTTTATTTGGTTATCATTTGGTTTGCAATTATGCTTGACAAATGTCGCGAAAATTCTACTGCTATGCAAGTATTCAATCAAGCGATCGGTTAGAAAGATCTCATAACAACTCCAAAGGATCCCAAACCACTAAATCGAAATTTACCACACAATTATCCAAAACCTCAACTCCTTCCTGCTCTAATAATTCTTGCATGGTCGAAGGCGTCGCAAAACTACCTCGCCCAGATAATTCTCCTTTTCGATTAACGACACGATGGGCAGGAATATTCGCTCCATTTTTATTGCACTGATTTAATGCCCATCCCACTACCCTAGCAGAACCCAATGCCAGAAAATCCGAAATACGACCATAAGTCGTAACTTTTCCTTCAGGAATAAGCTTCACCAGGTCATATATATTCTCTTGGTGGGTCATGTATTGCTATGCGCTGTATTTGATCGAAAATTATCTTGGCTTTTCTTTTAAAGAGAAAAACTCAACCATTACCTTATTCTGGTTTTAAAATAGCCTGCTTGATCGCCGCTTCTAGTTCCGTTGCTAAATCGGGATTATCCGATAGAAATTGTGCCGCACTTGTTCTACCTTGTGCTATTTTTGTTCCATTATAGGCATACCAAGAACCACTTTTTTGTATCAAGTCATATTCCACCCCTAAATCCAAAATCTCACCATTCTTAGAAATACCTTTTCCATAGATGATGTCAAATTCTGCAATTCTAAAAGGCGGAGCTAATTTATTTTTGGCTACTTTTACTTTCACATGATTACCCATTACATTCCCTTCAGCGTCTTTGAGCGCAGGCCCCTTTCGGCGGATGTCCAAGCGCATGGATGCATAAAATTTCAAAGCATTTCCGCCAGTGGTCACTTCTGGATTGCCAAACATGACCCCAATTTTCTCACGGAGCTGGTTGATAAAAATCAAGGTTGTCCCTGTTTTGCCGACCGTACCCGTAAGCTTTCGCATCGCTTGGGACATCAATCTAGCCTGGAGTCCCATCTGCGAATCACCCATTTCACCTTCAATTTCAGCCCTCGGCACTAGTGCCGCTACCGAATCCACCACGATGATATCAATCGCTCCAGACCGAATTAAATTCTCCGTTATTTCCAAAGCTTGCTCCCCATAGTCCGGCTGTGAAATCAATAAGCTATCGATATCTACGCCCAAATTAGTCGCATAATGTCTATCAAAAGCATGCTCTGCATCAATAAAAGCGGCTATGCCTCCTTGTTTTTGGCATTCCGCGATGGCATGAATAGCCAAGGTCGTTTTACCTGAAGATTCAGGACCATAAATTTCAATGACCCGTCCTTTTGGTAATCCGCCTATACCCAGTGCAAGATCTAAACCCAACGAACCTGTCGAAATGACATCTTCCTCTATTTTTTGTCTATCCCCCAAGCGCATGACCGTACCTTTACCATACTGCTTATCCAGCTTGTCCATGACCAATCTCAGTGACCGTTGTTTTTGTTCTAATTCCTTTGACATAGTCCGTTGTTTTTTCCGAAAGGAGATCCTTGTTAGTGCGAAATTACCTATTAAAAATCTCTTGACCTAATTAATATGAATATACAACCGAAAACAGTTATCTTTGTTGAGTA
>JAJRQS010000160.1 GCA_024280135.1 Bacteroidota bacterium
AAAGCGTAAATAAATGCGATATCGATAGTTACCTATCGGTAGAACTATTCCGGTTCTACCCCAATGATAATGTTGAATTTTCCATAGTTAGAAAAGAACTTGCTTTCAGGTACTTCTGCTTTATCAAAACCTAAGCCATAGTCAAATCCAATTGTACCAAACATGGGTAAGAAGACTCTTAGTCCTAAACCAGCTGAACGCTTCAAGTTAAAAGGATCATAGTTTTTAAATTCATCCCACGCGTTACCCGCTTCTAAGAAACCTAATACGTAGATTGTTGAAGAAGGATTTAGGGATAACGGATATCTCAATTCTAAGGTGTATTTATTAAAAATAGCTGCGCCAAAATTGTTGGCGGCAAAACCTTGTGCGCCACTATCATATCCACGTAAAGTGACAAACTCTCGACTAGTAATCTGGAAAGACTGTTGATCCAATGCCCCTCCACCTAATTCAAAACGTTCAAAAGGAGATTGTCCACGCTTCTTATTGTAAGATCCCAAGTATCCCATTTTGGCAGCAGTCTTTAAGACAAACTTACTACCCAAACTTGTGAACCACTCCGCATTAAATCTAAACTTAATGTATTCTGCAAACTTATATTTCTCTGTCAAATTAGTGGGCTCACTACTTCTAAATAAAGAATAAGGAGGTGTCGCTTTTACAATAAAAGAAAATTTGGATCCTTGCTCCGGAAACAATGGGTAGCTAATCGTGGAACGAGTAAAGTTTTGAATAAGTGCAAAGTTATTAAAACGCCCATCACCCAATGACTCTCCCGAAGGAGCTTGAAAATAACGGTCTGCCCCTTTCAAATTTAATATTTCAATACTTAATGCGGTACTTGAAATGAAGTTGTCATCAGGAATCTTCAATCGTTGCCCTAGGCTAACGGTTGTATTAAAAGTCTTAAAGTAACGCTCTTCAAATATATTTCCAATATTAAAAAAGGAATAAGAAGAGGCAACAGACAGAGATCTAGGCTTACGTCCGCCCAACCATGGTTCCGTAAAAGAAGCACTAATGCTTTTTCGATATGCACCTTGCATTTGTCCACGAAGACTTAATACTTGACCATCACCTTGTGGATATGGCTTCCATGCACCACGTTTGCCTACATCTGAAATCGCAAAATTGCTAAACTTGACTCCAAGCGTTCCAATCAAACCACCAGGTATTTCTCTGCCGCCGTATTCTCTTGCAGGTTGGTAACCCGCACTTAATTCTAATTGATCCGAAGGCTTTTCTTCTACATCATAAACAATATCCACGGTTCCTCTTTGGGGATTAGTAGGCGTTTGGATGCCAAAATTTTCAGGGTTAAAATACCCTAATGCCATTAATTCTCTTTGAGAACGTATGATGGCAGCCCTAGAAAACTTTTGCCCTGGCTTAGTTCTTATTTCTCGTCTGATGACATGCTCATGTGTTCGATCATTACCATTGATGACAATTCTATTTACGGTAAATTGTGGTCCTTCAAAAATTCTAAAAACTAAATCAATAGAATCATTTTCGACAGCTACTTCTACAGGATCAATCCTAAAAGCCAAATATCCTTTATCCAAATACAAGGAACTAATGTCTCGGCCATCTTGGCTAAATCGTAGTCGCTCTTCTAGTAGTTCTGTGTTATACACATCTCCCTTTTTGATACCTAAGATTGTTTCCAGACGCTTTGTATCATAGAGTGCATTTCCCTTCCATTCAATATTTCTAAAATGATATTGAGCCCCTTCTTTTAAGTTAATATCAATAACTAATTTTCCTTTGTCATTCCTATAGATGGAATCAGAAAGAATAGTCGCATCTCTATAACCCAGTTTATTATAAAAGCTTATAATGTTTTTTTTATCAGTTTCGTATTCGCTTTTGATAAACTTAGAGGCAGAAAATAATCTACGTTGTTCTTTGGTATCTTTCATTTGCTTGCGCAATTTCCTAGATTTGATGTGTGTCTTTCCCGAGAATCCTTGGAGCATTTTCTGAAAGAAATTCTTAGGTTTTGATTCTATGATGGCTGTATTTCCTGTAAAGTTAATACGCGCTATTTTAACCTTTTTCTTTCTGTCGACTGAAATGACGAGCTTGACGGCATTCTCTTTTTTAGTATCCTTTTGCTCGCTTACTTTGACTATTGCGTCTAAATATCCTTTTTCTTCATAGAATTTGAGGACTTCTCTTTTAATGGTTTCTTTTACTTGAGTGGTTACAATGGTACCTTTTCGGATGGTATTGTTAATGATGTCATTGAGATCATCGTGTTGAGATTTTCTCACCTTGCTTAAGACATGACCCGTTAATCGAGGCATTTCTTGTACTTCTATTTCTAAGAACGCAATGTCTCCAATGATCTTATAGATGGATACTTGTACATTCGTAAATAGCTTCAGACGCCAAAGTGATTTGATGGCTTTTTCTGTCTCGATGCCAGGTATTTTAATTTTCGCCCCTACTCTAAATCCAGAGATGGCAATGATCGCATTCGGATCGCTGAATTTTGCGCCTTTAACTTTAACCCCGCCAATTTCATACTTAGCAGGTTCAACAAAGTTTATACTCTCGGGTGGGAGCGTGTCCGTTTGGGCCATGGCAAAGAAAGGCTTTACAGCCAAAAACAAAACAATTAAAAGTAGATTCTTCATATTTTCGATTCCGTATCTTGATGCTTTCGCAAAAAATGTAGATTAATGGTTAAAAATGCATTCACGCACTTGCATAATAGCGCAAAATTGGGGATAAAATTGGGTCTTTTGCATTTTTTTAACAAAAAAAGCGCTTTAGCGACCCTAAAGATAGACTAAGCCTTTAAGTTTTAGCCTATTTAAGCTCATTCATCGAGTTGTTCACTGGTTTTACCATATCTTCTTTCCCTATTTTGAAAGGTATAAATCGCCTCATAAAGGTCATTCTCCATGAAATCAGGCCAGAGTAAAGGGGTAAAGTAAAATTCTGAATAAGCAAGTTGCCATAATAAGTAGTTGCTTAGCCTTGTTTCCCCACTTGTACGAATTAGCAAATCAGGATCTGGCATGTCATAAGTCGTCAAAGCAGCTGAAAATGCTTCTTCGTTTATGTCAGCCATGTTTATTTCTCCTGCTATAGCTTTTTGCGCAAGCGTCTTAGCGGCTTCCACTATCTCCCAACGTCCACTATAATTTAATGCAAGCGTCAGACGCATCCGGTTATTGCTAGTGGTGGCTTCAATGGCCTTTTCCATGGCAGCTTTACTCCGTTTGGGTAAGCCGGTTAAGTCGCCGATCGTTTGCAACTGGATATTATTCTTATTTAAAATCTTGACTTCTTTGTTCAGGGTTTCCACCAAAAGGCGCATCAAAGCATTGACCTCAAAAGCGGGTCTATTCCAGTTTTCGGTGGAGAAAGCATAAAGCGTAAGGTACTTGACACCAATTTTTGCACAAGCTTCTGTAATGCGCCTCACAGTTTTGACCCCAGCACGATGCCCCAAGACTCGTGGTTGTCCCTTCTTCTTCGCCCACCGCCCATTCCCATCCATGATGATGGCGATGTGTTGTGGGATTTTCTCTTTATTGAGTAAGTCTTCGTAGTTCATTTACTTTTGCTTAAGCAGCTGCAAATTTACGTTTTTTTTTGGTAGCACGAATTAAAATTGCTTACTAGATAGGTGATTGCTACGGATTCACGAATTAACCTTGCCCGCTAGATAGGTTTTATTCTGCGAATTCACGAATTAAAATTGCCCACTAGATAGGTTTTTTGCCACGAATTCACGAATTAAAATTGCCCACTAGATAGGTTTTATGCCACGAATGCACGAATTATGTTCACAAAACTTCGTGCATTCGTGGCAATCCATACTCCGCCTAGTTCTAACCCCATAACAATTCGTGTATTCGTGGTTACCTCGCCTCGAATAAGTCAGAAAACAGGTTCTTGGCGATTTGTAGTGGGTTTTTATTTTTGGGATACTATATCTAGTTTGGTTTGAACGGCTCAAAAGAGCCTATTGAACGGCGAAAGCTCTTTAAACGCTACGGTAGTAGCCTTTGAACAAAAATAGGAACAAAGCCATTTTTAATGTGGAATTTCAAAAACCCACTACAAATGACGAAGAGCCAGAAAACAACATATCTAATTAAAAATATATAAGCCAATCGGTATAAAGTATAAATAAAATAATTAAGTTTGTAATAAAACATGAGTGAATTAATATACAGAAATGAAAGTTATGAAATCATTGGGATATGCATGAGGGTTCATTCGGAGTTAGGAGCCGGTTTTCTAGAAATTGTATATAAAGATGCCTTGGAATATGAGTTTCGAAAGGCTAATATCCTTTTTGAACGAGAAAAAAAATATGAAGTCAATTACCGAGGAATTATATTGCCGCATAGCTTTTATGCTGATTTTGTTATTCAGCAAAAAATAATATTGGAAGTGAAAGCCGTAAAGAAAATAGTAAATGCGCATATTTCCCAGTCAATTAATTATCTTAAAGTATCCAACAATAAATTAGCATTGCTCGTCAATTTTGGAGAACCGAGCTTTTTTTATAAACGAATTATCTACTAAATTTTCCCTTAACTTTATGTTTTTACAATTCGTTCATTCGTGGCTATCCTCTCAAGGTAAAGGGTCGAGAAACAAGGATTTTGCGGTTTTAAGGCTTTCTGGTGTAATGAAATCTGTGCAAAACTTCGTGCATTCGTGGCAACCCTTACTCCGCCTAGTTCTCCCCATAAAACTTCGTGCATTCGTGGCAACCCTTACTCCGCCTAGTTCTCCCCATAAAACTTCGTGCATTCGTGGCAATCCATACTCCGCCTAGTTCTCCCATAAAAAAACTTCGTGCATTCGTGGCAATCCATACTCCGCCTAGTTCTCCCATAAAAACTTCGTGCATTCGTGGCAATCCATACTCCGCCTAGTTCTCCCCATACAAAATTCGTGCATTCGTGGTTACCCACAAAAAAAGGGTTGCCTCAATTGAGACAACCCTTTTACTGTTCGATTTAGTGATTTATTTCTGTAACAAATCTCTAATTTCAGCAAGTAATACTTCGTTTGCAGGAGGAGCAGCCGGAGCTTCTTCTTCCTTCTTCTTAGATTTATTGATTCCCTTAATGACCATAAACATCACGAAAGCAACGATGATGAAGTCTATTAAAGCAGCAATAAAGCTACCATACATGACCGCATTTTCAGCGACAGCAGCCTGAATGACTGTACCTGCGTCATCTACTCTTTCAGTAATACCTGGCTTTAAGACATATTTCATGTCATTCAGTCCATCAGTTTGGAAGATCATACCAATCAATGGCGAGACAATTCCTTCTGTAAAAGCAGAAATTACTTTTGCGAAAGCAGCACCCATAACAAAGCCTACGGCAATGTCAACTAGGTTTCCTTTCATGGCAAATTCCTTAAATTCCTTGAGCATAGTAAATTAGTTTTAGTTTTGTAATGTCACAAAGATACTAAAAATATCATTTTTTACTAATATCATGGCGTATTTTGTTTAATGCCGAACCATACTTAACCCATTCTATTTGCTGTTCGCTATAAGTATGGTTCACTTTAAAGCTATCTTTGGTGCCATCTGCATGGTTTAATACCAGCGTCAAAGGTGTACCCGGTTCCATTTTTTTGAGTCCTTTTATCGTCACTTTATCATCTTGACGCACTTTATCATAGTCCTTTGTATTTGCGAAAGTCAATCCTAACATCCCTTGTTTCTTAAGATTTGTTTCATGAATTCGAGCAAATGATTTAACGATGACGGCTTTGACACCCAAGAATCTTGGCTCCATTGCAGCATGTTCTCTAGAAGAACCTTCACCATAATTTTCTTCTCCAAAAACAACTGTTCCAATTCCTTTTTTCTTATAGACTTTTGCGGAAGCGGGTACTTCTAAATATTTCTTTTTTTCAATATTAAGCACCTTATTTGTTTCATCATTGAAGGCATTCACGGCACCGATAAGCATGTTGTTGGAGATATTCTCCAAATGCCCACGGTAAGTCAACCAAGGTCCAGCCATCGAAATATGGTCTGTTGTACACTTCCCTTTTGCTTTTATCAAGACAC
This sequence comes from Bacteroidota bacterium, assembly GCA_024280135.1. Taxonomy (GTDB): domain Bacteria; phylum Bacteroidota; class Bacteroidia; order Chitinophagales; family Saprospiraceae; genus HyVt-613. The sequence continues at coordinate 6,071 of JAJRQS010000160.1, forward strand.
GCATATCTGTTAATTCTTTTTGCGTTATCGGTTCAAAAGGTTTTAGTAATTGTACACGATTAGATTTTTTATTAACCTTAATTTTAATTTTACTTCCATCAGCCATCGGCGCTTCAAATCCTGCATCTTTTACAGCAAATCCTTTTGGCGGAAGCTCCAAACCTACTGGCGGCTTCAATCTTACGTTGCCACCCTTTTTTGTTTTTAAAGTATCTGTCAATGGATTGAAACTCATGTCTCCCGCTAATACCATCGCCGTCACAATTTCTGGTGAAGCAACAAATGCATACGTATTAGGATTGCCATCTGCACGCTTCGAGAAATTTCTATTATAAGAAGTGATGATGGAATTTTTGCGCTTAGGATCTTTCAATCCTCTATCCCATTGTCCGATACAAGGACCACAGGCATTTGCTAAAACCATGGCACCCATTCCTCTAAAATCTTTAATTATGCCATCTCTATTAATCGTGTATCTTATCTGCTCAGAACCAGGCGTAACAGTAAATTGAGCTTTTGCCTTGATGCCTTTCTTGACAGCTTGCTTGGCAATAGATGCAGCTCTAGTTAAATCTTCGTATGAAGAATTGGTACAAGATCCGATCAATCCTACTTCCATTTTTGTTGGATAGCCATTGTCTTTTACGGCTTGCGCAAATTTAGAAATAGGCCAAGCCAAATCGGGTGTAAAAGGCCCATTGATATGCGGCTCAAGCTTGGTCAAATTAATGGTGATAACTTGGTCAAAATATTTTTCTGGGTTTTTATATACCTCCGGATCTCCTGTCAAATGTTTTTTAACTTTATTGGCCAGTTTCGCTACATCTGCTCTGCCTGTTGCTTCCAAATATCTTTTCATCGAAGCATCAAAACCAAAATTTGAAGTGGTTGCGCCTATTTCTGCACCCATGTTACAAATGGTTCCTTTTCCGGTACAAGATAGTTTTTTGGCTCCAGGTCCAAAATATTCCACAATAGCTCCCGTGCCACCTTTCGCCGAAATAATGCCAGCTAATTTTAATATTACGTCTTTGGCAGAGGTCCAACCCGATAGACTCCCGGTTAATTTTACACCGATCAGTTTGGGCATTTTTAGCTCCCATGCCATGCCTGCCATCACGTCCACGGCATCTGCTCCTCCGACTCCGATAGCCACCATGCCTAATCCGCCTGCATTTACAGTATGTGAATCTGTTCCGATCATCATTCCGCCAGGAAATGCATAATTCTCTAATACAATCTGGTGAATGATGCCTGCTCCAGGTTTCCAAAAACCGATACCATATTTATTTGATACGCTTTTTAGAAAATCATAAACTTCTGAATTGACTTCTTCTGCTATAACTAAATCTTTCTTTGCGCCGACCTTCGCTTGAATCAAATGATCACAATGCACAGTTGAAGGCACTGCGGTTTTGTCTTTGCCTGCCATCATGAACTGCAACAATGCCATTTGTGCAGTTGCATCTTGCATTGCTACTCTGTCTGGTTCAAAGAAAACGTAATCTTTGCCCCGCTTGTATTTCTTTAACTTAGAATCAGGGTGAAGATGAGAATAAAGAATTTTTTCCGAAAGGGTCAAAGGTCTTTTGAGTTTTTTGCGGACTTTTTCAAGCTTCGCAGGGAGTTCCTCATACACCTTCTTAATCATGTCAATATCAAAAGCCATAATACATTTTTTTTGTTCAAATTTAGATAAAGCAAAACTAGTTATTATATCGAAACTAGCCTAATAATGTGACAATAAAAGCTATTAAACTTGTCTTATTGCGTACAAATTTCCTCGCAAAAAGTGTTAATACTACATTAATCTGATGGAGCTTACCACTTATAAGGACAAAACACCTTATCTTGCGGCAGTATTTGTTAAAATCTAAAATTCAATTTCATGAAAAAAGTTCTTTTCCTAGTCGCTTTATTTAGCTTTGCTACTATCGCTAATATGACTGCCCAATCAACTCCTGCTATTTCTGCTGCTGTAGAAGCTGCAAAAAATGACCCATCTATCATCCAAAAGGAAGGTAAAGACGGTCTCGTTACTTTCAGCAAGAAGTCTGTATGTTCTGAATCAGGTAAAGTAAGTTACAAAGCTGTAAGTTATAATGCTGAAACAAAAGCTTGGGATGCCGCTGCTGCAAAGTCTTGTGGTTCTAAAAAAGGCAAATCTGCCAAATCTTGTTGTTCAAGCAAGAAAGGCAAATCTGCCAAATCTTGTGGTTCAAGTAAGAAAGGTAAATCTGCTAAATCTTGT
>JAJRQS010000161.1 GCA_024280135.1 Bacteroidota bacterium
CCGTCATGTAGATCCCGAAACAATTTTTGTAGAAAACCTAAAAGGCTTTCATCTCCTAAAACGCCTGCCAAACACATTATGTATTTTTGTTTTGCTGGAGCACCTTTGGCTAAAAAGGCTTCTAATATCGCTTTCGCAAAATTATTAGACTTGGTCTTGTCTATGTGGTTAATGAGTAGTTTAGCTTCCGTATCAGATTGCATGACCTTGATCATGGACATTCTGTAAATAAGGAAGTTTACTTGGTCTTCTGTGAGTTTTTTACCATTAGTTAGATAGACAGGCGGTAATTGATTAAAGTCTAGAATCCCCTTCTTGTAAGGACCTCTATCATTAGCAAATTGAATTATTTCGTTGACTTGTTGTAGGCTAAAGTCCTCTTTGTAAAAAATCCTTTTGACGATAGGTAAGATGTGTTCTCGAATACCATCGTCCGTTTCTTGATGGAAGTGGGACCAGAGTTTGGGGTGGAGGCTATCTATATTAGCATAAACCAAATAGGACAGCAGTCTTGATTGTTTTGTTTTGGTTATTTCAACTTCTGTAATTGGTATGATTATTTCGGGTTTTTCAACTAATGATTTAACTACTTTTGCTTGAATGTGAAATTTAAACCGTATTGTGAAATTCCAGACATCTTGTGCATACGGTGCCCAATCTTGGTTGACAATACTTTGTAATAAGAGAGTCGGGTAGTCGTTGTCGTAGTCGTGGTTTTTTATTTTTAAAACATCTTTCAGTAAGAGAAGGGAATTTTCTTGAAAATGCTCGTTGACTAATGTGATGATCTCCATCGGCATATAGGCTGAATTTTCACAAAAATCTTTGAGGGTTACCTCAAACTCAGCTACTGATATTTCTCGCATATGGGTGAATAACCAATAAGCCAGAGAGAATGTGTTAAAATATGAGTCACTATAATGTTCATCGTAATACTTAATATCTCTTCTTCTAAACGGTTCCTTGGGTGATTTCTCTTTTTTTGTAAAGTAGTCAAGATATTGATGGATGTAGTTTAAATAAAATCCTTCGTATTTCTTCTTGTCTTTTTGATATAAAAAGTAGGCAGCCTTAAATTTGGATTGATGTGTGAAGAATTCGGAATGCTGATCGGCAATTTCTGTACGGATGAGATCTTCATATAAATCTGGAGCTATTTCAATTATTTGAATTGCTATAGAAGATTGAAAGCTGTTCCAATCTGACCATTGTTCTTGATATATAACTTGTTTAAAATGAGTAACAATAAGTTGGGGTCTATGTTTGATGATGAAATGGGCAAAGTGTTCAATGTAATGTCGACAATCTCTACTGTTTAGTATGCCTGTAAAAAAGGAAGTAAACTTTTTTTCATCCTTTAAGATGATTTGAGCAAATTTTGTATTGTCATTTTCTAAGATTGTGTGATTTGAAAAATAAGAAAATAATTCTTCGTAAAATTTTTCTTCTGAAAGGTGCTTGGGTATAGCTTTTTCATAAGCCTCAGCGATTAAGTCTGGGTGGTTATCACATTCTGATAAAAAACGACTTAGTACATCAGTTTTGTAATTGTTGGTTGGGGGCTTGAAGATTAGATCTAGTATTTGATCACTATGAGTATCCATTAATTCTTTGATAAAAAAGATAGCTGCGGTGTCTGCTAAACCATCTTTTAGGCTAGGAAGAATACCAGTACCTTCAAAATAAGCGGCTAATTTCCCGTTTACAGGTATATTGTACCAATTTTTGGCTTTTTCTAATGCTGTTTTTATTTTCGAATCCATTTTTATATTTTATTAGTAGAGGGCAAATTAAGTTATTTAACTCCTAGATGTAGGTTTGAATTGAGAAATGTTGAGTAATACTTTATAATTGATTACGGTGTATAGAGACGTCTTGCGAAACATCTCTACCACTGTTTCTATGTAGTAGGACATTTTGAGTAAGGCAATTGAAATAATATTTAAGTAAAATCGAAATCTACCGTTTCCATGATTTCTTCAAGTCTAAAAAAGCATATTCTTTTTTAAAGACCAAAATAAACGCTTATTTGATTTTTTGAACCAATGTAGTCTTCAACTCTATATTTTGCCGAAAGGGGAGAAATCAACTAAAAATATAGTATATGGAAAAACAGGGAAAATAGAATTATAGTAGATGTATTTAAAAACTCGGATTAAACAGAATTAAAGTAATTTTTGATTTTACGTTTCAAGTTTTTATTCTAAAATACTTAGCTGTAAAAGGAAAGTTTATATATATTTGTGGCAAGAAATCTTGGTTTACTTGGATTTCTTGCTAACAGTCCACAAATAAGACTAAGCCTATGAAATATGGATTCATCATTGACAACCGAAAATGTATCGGATGCCATGCTTGCACCACAGCGTGTAAGTCTGAGCATATGGTACCAGTTGGAGTCAATCGTACTTACGTAAAATATGTCGAAAAAGGAAAGTTTCCAGATACTAGGAGACTTTTTTCAGTTATGCGGTGTAATCATTGTACCAATGCACCTTGTGTGACCATTTGTCCCGTAGAGGCATTATTTATCCGACAGGACGGTATTGTTGATTTTAATAATCTGAGGTGTATTGCCTGTAAATCATGTATGCAAGCTTGTCCATATGATGCTTTGTATATAGATCCGAATACGAGCACTGCTGCAAAATGTAATTATTGTGCGCATCGAGTGGATGTAGGGCTGGAGCCCGCTTGTGTGGTCGTATGCCCAGAGCATGCGATTATCTCTGGTGATATGACGAACCCTAAAACGGAAATAGCTCAGATGCTCTCTAGAAATCAAGTCACGGTACGTAAGCCCGAAAAAGGAACGAAGCCTAACTTGTTTTATATTGATGGAGATCAAGCCTCTCTAGATCCTTTGGTTACCCCAAAATCAGTCAATACACTTTGGAGTAATCAGGCGAGAGGAGTAGGACATTTTGCAAAGAAGACTGAAAAATTAGCTTATACTGGGGAAGATGTAATCTTTACGGCAATGGCAGGAACAGCTGTCCCAACGGCCGATATTCAGCAAAACGGCCCAGATAAATCCATCGATGTATTGATGAATGGAGCCACTCGAAACTATGATCAACCCGATAAAGGTATTTTGTGGGGCTGGGAAGTATCCGGTTACGTAGTGACCAAAGCGATTTCAGCTGGTGTAATTATAGTTATGCTGATGGCTTATTTCTTTGGTTTTGCGGAAGTAAGCATTGCCAATACATGGTGGGGATATATCGCTTCTCTAGTGTTTTTGACTTTGACAGGAGCATTATTAGTAAAGGATTTGGATCAACCGACTCGTTTTTTGAACGTTTTATTAAGACCTCAGTGGAAGTCATGGTTGGTAAAGGGTGGTTATTCTATTACTATCTTTGGAGGATTGGTGAGTATCATGATGGCTTCTAAGTTTTTTGATTTAGGACTGGAACGATATGTAAATGGTTTATTAGGTGTATTCGCAGTGATAGTGGCAATTTATACAGCCTTTCTTTTTGCGCAAGCGAAAGGAAGAGATTTTTGGCAAAGTCCATCTTTAGTGTTTCACATGTTATTACATAGTGTGATGGCTGGTGCGGCCTTTTTTGCGATTATTTCTCCTTTTGTAGAAGCAGGTGCGAATTGGTTACCTTACTTAAGAAATGTGATGATAGGTACGGTCGTTTTGAATCTCTTTATATTAACAATAGAGATGACCATTACACATCCAACGGAAGCGGCAAAAAGAACGGTTCATGATATCATGGGTGGACGTTACAAAAATACATTTTGGGGCGGAGTTGTTTTATTTGGTAATTTATTGCCTTTAGCGATTTTGTTATTTGCGGAAGCAGCAAATCCAATATTGGCCATCACGGGTATTATTTTGTTGATTGGTAGTTACCTTACGGAAAAAATATGGGTAGAAGCACCACAACGCATTCCATTAACGTAATAGAAAATAAAAAAACAATGGGACATAAAAAACCATCATTTATAGAAAAAATAGCAGAGAGTATCGGTATCATTCCGAACCTGCACAAAGATAAAGATAGTAATCTTGAAAGGATTAATAAAGACGGTCTAACCAATTTTCCGCCAGGGAAAAAATGGAACGAGTGGACAGAATACGAAGCAACTGCTTGGCCTAAAAAAGTAAAAAAGACGTATTCTTTAGTACCAACCACTTGCTTTAATTGTGAAAGTGCTTGTGGATTGACGGCCTATGTTGATACAGA
>JAJRQS010000162.1 GCA_024280135.1 Bacteroidota bacterium
GACATACTGACGAATCTCGATGGACTGGCTAATCTATCCACTGTTGGCGGATTATTAAGAATCAGTAGCAATGCCCTGCTGACGAATCTCGATGGACTGTCTAATCTATCTTCTGTTGGCGGATTTTTAGACATCTACTTCAACGATGCCTTGACGAATCTCGATGGACTGTCTAATCTATCTTCTGTTGGCGGAAAATTAAAAATCTCCAACAATGACATGCTGACGAATTGCTGTGGCATTAAAGCTTTATTATCTACTCCAAATGCAATCGTTGGTAGCATACTTATATATGACAATCCATCAGCCTGTAGCAATGAAGCAGAGATACTCAATAGTTCATGTGGACTCACGATGTCCATCCAAAATTTTGCACCGTGTCTCAATGCAAGTAATGGTTCATTCCAAATCACCATCAATGGATATGACACCATTCCGTTTTTCTATACTTGGGAGCGAGACGAAGATGGGGCATCTGGAAATGGTAGTAGTCTGGAGAATATCTTTAGTATTGATAATCTAATAACGGGTACGTACAACATTACCGTTACGACAACCACACCAGATACGGTCATTAAAACAGGTCTTGTCTTAGCCGAGACGCTCGGTAGTGTTTTTGAAATTATAGAGATAGCTACCACCAACAGTTCAAATGGCTTCAATAACGGCAGCTTGGCCATCACCATCAATGGGGGCACGCCACCCTATACTTTTGACTGGTCGGGCGTATCTTCCGGTAGCCAAGCAAATGTTGCTGGCAATTCCTTTACTATCCCCAACCTAGGTCCAGGGGAATACTTCATCACCGTAAGCGACGATGTCGGCAACCAACAAGCCATTGCCGTTTCTTTGCTGGACGAAACTGTGCCCATTTTTCCATGCACCATGCCTTTGGATATTGTCATTCTCAATGACGTATCTGGCTCTGTTGACCCTACAGAATATGCCGAAGCCAAGCAGTTTTTTGTTGACTTTCTCGAAGCTGCAAATATCGGTACGGGTAGTGACCAAAGCATGGCGGCTATTGTAGAATGGTCTGATGAGTCCGACCAAGCTCTAAGAATACCCATCACAGGAGATTTAGCCACATTACAAGCTTATGTCAACTTCCAGAGAGTTTTTGACGGTGGCACAAGCCCCCATGAAGCTATGACGTATGGCAGAGATTATCTCCTAAACCAAGGTAGAACTGATGTCGAAAAGGTCGTGGTTCTTTCGACAGATGGAAGTGATGGACAAATCAGCCCTTCACTCATTGCCTTGGCTGATGAATTAAAAGCAGCTGGTTTTCATATTGTCACCATTGCTTTTGACGAAGCTTTTGCTTCTTCTGCGACAAGAGACATTTTAACGCAAGTGGCATCCATTCCACAACTGGCACCAGGTGCTCCTGCTTATTCGCAATTGGATGAAGATTTGGCAGATCAAATCGTCAACTTATATCTTTGCCCAATTGATCCTGGAAGTACGGCGACCGCCTATTTTAATCGGGATGGGGCGATAGATATTTTGGATATCGTGCCGATAGGCAACTGCCCTTATCCAAATGGCGTGACGATTACCTTTACCATCGAAGCATTGCGAGAGTTGTCTCTTCCAGCGGGGACGCCTGTCACTTTTTATCATAACAATCCTACGCTTTTTGCCGCCAATGAAATCATGACTTGGCTAATGCCTTGTGCGTTACCTGCAGGAGAAGTAGAGACTTTTTCACTAGTGCTTCCTGTCTATGCACCGAGTAATATTTTTGCGGTACTCAATGATGATGGTAGTACCTCGCCGCCCATTCAATTTCCGATTACGGAGATTGATGAATTAGCTTACTCAAATAATATCGACAACCAATCCGTCTGTACAGATCAGCAAGCGACACTGCAAGCACTCAAATATACTTCTACGCCCATTCCTGTTTGTGATACATTGGTTATCTACACAATAGATGTCTGTAATATCAGTGATGTGGATGCTTTTGGGGTAACCGTAACCGATCAACCACCTACGGATTTTGTCCTTGTTCAGACCGTTTTTAATAATAACGGATGTGCCACGGATAATAATGGCAGCTTTGATATCCCTGTGGGTTGCTGCATTTCGTTGACGTTGACTTATGATGCCGCCAATGCCGCCAATGGTTTTTATCTGAATCAAGGCGTGGATATTGACGGACCTGCCAATCAAGTTTATATTGATTTTGACGGAAGTAATACTTCTAGTGAAGATGTATTGATTGATGGCAGTTTGGATTGTCCTTCTACAGTGGTGGAATTTTCCAAAGAAGTATCCGTAAGCGAATCCTGCGACGATGCTTTTTTGGTTTATAAATTTACGATTAATAATGAAATGAATATTCCGCTACAAGGATTAGTCTTTACGGATGACTTGCCGTCTCCTTGTACTTGGGCTTTTGAGCCGTATTTATTGGAAGGGTTGAGTATCGGTCAAACCAATATTTCGGGCAGTACTGCTTCTTTTGTGATTGATGAAGTGCAACCCAATACGGTCGCCACTTTTTATCTCGATGCGGGACTAGGGCTTTGGGCGAATGACGGTTTGCTCACCAATTCGGCTAGTCTGGAAAACGTGCCAGACCCTGACAATGGGGGCATTAAAACATTGATTTCCAATGAAGTAACTACGAATATTATGGCTTCGCCTGTCATTACTTTGCCAGATACAATTTGGGTTTCGCAGAATACGACTAAAATAGAATTAGATTCAGGAGATGATGCTGGCGTAACTTGGTCTTCGTCAGGAGATGGTTCTTTTTCCGAAACGCACTTGTCTTCGACCATTTACACCATCGGTTCGAATGACTACTTGGCAAAAGAAGTGCATTTATTTGTTTCGGTCAAAACGGATTGTCACGAAACTGGACAAAATGTAGTGGTCATCCTTGTAGAATGCGATTTGTCATTTACTAGTCTCTCCGTAGGAGATTGCAACGACAACGGAACACCCAATGACGTATCCGATGATACTTACCCAGTTGCTTTTGAGGTCAATGCCGTGAATGTTGGTGCAAATGTCACCTACACAGTAAGTGATGGCACGATTGACTTTGGGCCTTTTGCTTATAATTCTACACAAAGTATTACGCTTCCAGCGGATGGAGTTGATTATACTTTGACTTTTGTTGACACCGAATTCGACTACTGCACTCTTCAAGAAACAGCTAGCCAAATGCCTTGTTCTAATGCTTGCGAGCTATCGATGACCAGCTTCTCCGTAGGAGATTGCAACGCCAACGGAACGCCCAATGACGTATCCGATGATACTTACTCAGTCTCTTTCGAAATAAGTGCCGTGAATGCTGGCGCAAATGCCACCTACACAGTAAGTGATGGCACAAATGACTTTGGGCCTTTTGCTTATAATTCTACACAAAGTATTACGTTTCCAGCGGATGGTGTTGATTATACTTTGACTTTTGTTGACACCGAATTCGACTACTGCACTCTTCAAGAAACAGCTAGCCAAACGCCTTGCACTCAGGAGTGTGAATTATCCTTGACTAGTTTTTCTATAGGAGAATGTGACGATAATGGAACGCCATATCTGAATAATGATGACGTTTTTGAAATAGCATTTACTGTTCAGGCAGTAAATCCGGGCTCAAGCAATACATATTCGGTAAATGCCGACAATGAAGTTTATACTTCTTTAAAATATGAAGCTTTACAACAACTTTCACTTCGAGCAAATGACATAAAACATTCTTTGATTTTTGTCGATAGCGACCATAATAACTGTCGAATAGAAAAAGAGGCAAGGCAAATACCTTGTTCCGATAAGCCCAAATCGGATTTTTACGTACCGAATTCTTTTTCTCCAAACGGGGATGGCACTAATGATATATGGCAGGTCTATGCTGACGATGCGTTTATTACCATCCTATCTTGCAAGATTTTCGATAGATGGGGCAATATGATTTACCTTTCGGAAAATAATAATCGCTTCTATTGGGATGGTCGCTACAAAGACAAGTTGCTCACTACTGGAGTGTTTGTCTATGCCATCGAATACCTAACTCCTGATAGTGAGCACGTGAAAATATTGGCTGGGGATTTGACTCTGGTAAGGTGAATAAGGTGAACATTGAACAGAACTAAGTAGTTCAAAATGTATTTTGCTAAGAATTTGTAATAGCGAACCATATAGTCCATAAATCTCATATAATCATGAATACCCACTTTTTTTGGGGATTGATATGTGGCTAATTACTCTAGAATTAGAATAATGTATTTATACAATTCCTTGAAATCCAGTATAATATCTGTCTATTTAGGGTTTTATCTGAATTTTAATATCTACAATATACAAAATTTGTGTTTTCTAATCCAAAATAAAAGCGTATATTGAGCCATAAAGCTAAAAAAATATTATAACTATGCCTATTCGCTCCTTTTTTTTAACCATGTCTTTTCTCTTATTGACTTTTCATTATTCCCTTGCCCAGTCCTGCTTACCGAACGGAATCACCTTTACCACACAAGACCAGATTGATAA
>JAJRQS010000163.1 GCA_024280135.1 Bacteroidota bacterium
AAGACCATTTTGCATAAGAAAACGTAAAGGATGCTCCTTCAAGTCCTCAACCACACATAGTTTCTTATTAGACAAAGGGCATACAGTCAACGCCATTTTTTCTGCCGCAAGGCGCTTCATTAATTTTTCATCTACTTTGGCTTGGTTACCGTGATCAATTCGAGACACTTTCAACAAATCTAAGGCTTCCCATATATATTCTGCAGGTCCTTCTTCTCCTGCATGTGCTACCGTTACGAAACCCTCTTCTAGCGCTTTCGCAAAAACTCGTTCAAACTTTGAAGGCGGATGACCCATTTCAGAGGAATCTAACCCTACCCCATAAATACGATCTTTGTATGGTATTGCTTGCGCCAAAGTAGCAAATGCAGCACTTTCGTCCAAATGTCTTAAAAAGCACATTATCAACCGATTCGTAATGCCTAGTTCTTGCTCTGCTTTATCCAAAGCTCTCGTGATGCCTTCAACAACTACTTGAAAAGAAACACCTCTATCCGTGTGGGTTTGAGGATCAAAAAAGATTTCAGTGTGGATGACATTTTGTTCATGTATACGTTTTAGGTAAGCCCAAGTCAAATCAAAAAAGTCTTCTTCTTTTAATAAAACTTGTGCGCCCTCGTAGTAAATATCAAGAAAATCTTGGAGATTGCTAAAGTTATAAGCCTCTTTAACATCTTCAATAGATTTAAACTTTGTCTCTACCCCATTTCTTTGTGCGATTTCAAACATTAGTTCTGGTTCAAAAGAACCTTCAATATGCAAATGTAACTCTGCTTTAGGCATCTGCCCGATAAAAACTTTTAACGCTGGTGTCATTCTAATCTTTTTCTTGCCTGAAAGAATTTTCAATGCTAACCATACTAATAAAAAAGTTGTATCTTTGTTTCAAATAAAAAGAAAATTATGTCTTCAAAAAATAAAATTGCCCTATTTGCCCTATTTATTGGCTTGGCAGCGGCTACTAGATTGTTTCCTAGTGTAACGCCTCCCAATGTAAGCCCTATGGCTAGTATTGCGTTATTTGGGTCTGCATTTTTTGGTCGTAAATATTTAGCGATTATACTTCCTCTTGCCGTGCTGTTTGTTAGCGATTTGTTTTTAAACAATGTCGTATATACTGCTTATTATGATGGATTTACGTTCTTTTCGCTATACAGTATTCCAGTATATACAGCTTTTCTTCTCATCGCCTTATTAGGCTTTGGCGTATCCAAAAAAATAACGGGTACACGTGTCTTAGGTGGGACTATTCTAGCGACTATTTTATTCTTTCTCGTTACCAATTTTGGTTCTTGGCTTACACTCCCTTATACTAAAGACTTAACTGGATTAGTAGAAGCATACACCGCTGGTTTGCCTTTTGTAAGAAATTCTTTTCTAGGAAACTTGTTCTACTCTGGTGTGTTTTTTGGATTGTATCAAATGGTGAATTTATATAACCCTTCTAACGTCACGGCATAATATCCAGCTAGTTCATAGCAAACAAGCTTACTTGTTTACTATTTCTTCATATTCTATTTCTGTGTCTTCTGAAAACACTGCTTGATCGCCATTTGGTAAACTAGTAGAGCAACCTTTACTACTAAAACAACCGATATTCAAGACAGCTTGTGCAAACATCATTCCGCCAAAAGCTAAAACAAGCATGCCTCCATCTAAGAAATAATCTCTTAGAAAGTACGAGCCTACAGCTAATTGTACAAATCTCTGCCAAGTCCATTTGGCTATATAATCATTCATCTTATTTTTTTTTAAAACCCATACTAAAAAGCCTCCAGAGTACTTTTACTCCGAAGGCCCTAGATAAAATAATAGTACATCTTTAATTTCGACTATAAGCCAAATATCCACCGAGTAGATTTATAACTTTAATTCCATTTTTAGCCAAAATGTTTGAAGCTCTTCTGCTTCTAACACCACTCCTACAAAAAACAAGGTATCTTTTCTCCTTGCTAAATTCACTAACCTTTGAAGAAATTGTATTTAACGGAATATTTACGGCATCTTTAATAGAGCCTTGAGCAAATTCTTTAGGGGTTCTTACATCCACCACGACAATATCCTTCTCAAGCATTAATTTTTTAAACTCAGCAACGTTGACATTTTTTACCTGTGTAGTTGTCTGAGCGGAAGCACTTGATGCAGCAAAGATAAAGAAACTTAAAATAAAGAGCAAATTCGAAACTTTCATTCTTGATTGATTTTTGATTAACGAATACGCAAAGCTAGTCTTTTGTTCCCCATCATCTTTGTGACAAACATTACATTCAAATCATGTTACAACAGTAGGCATACATAAATTACTGAAAAACAATCAGTTAGAAAAGTACAATCATTTGTTAACGAGCGATTAATACCTTTTCCTTCGTCTTCTGGTAGATTTTATTCCAAACACACCCAAAATACCTCTAGTCACTTCACGTGCAACAGTTCGACCTATTTGTCGGGTAGTAGCGCTATTATAAACCTTTTCAAGCCAAGATTTTTCCTTTTTACTGGATCTTTTAGCTTTCTGTTTCTGTTGTTCTAATTTTTGCTGATGCGCTTCAGAAGTAGCTTCTTCTATTTTCTTTTCTAAAATTTCATAAGCACTTTTCCTATCTTCGACGTCCTCGTACTTGGCGATAAGCTTTGAACGCTTTATAATTGTATCAATTTCACTTTCTGTCAAAATATCCATACGAGATTGTGGTGCCCGTAACAAAGTATGTGCAAG
>JAJRQS010000164.1 GCA_024280135.1 Bacteroidota bacterium
CAAGTAATCGCAACGAAACGTTTACAAAAGAATTAATTAAGTCCATTTTAGCAATGATGCGTTTTTAGAGAACTCATCGTTCATTTTTACGTAAGAAGTCCCTGTAAATGAAAGTTACAGGGACTTTTTTTTGTCCTTTTTACCCCCTAACTTTACGCTCTAAATAAACCTAGCCATGGCAGTGAAAAATAAACTGGCAATCAGTTACAAACCCTATAAGATAGCTAAAGCCACTCAAGTGGATCTTTACCACAAGATGCTCAAGCCGAGGCTCATTGAAGAGAAGATGATCAACTTGCTTCGTCAAGGACGTATCAGTAAATGGTTTTCAGGTATCGGACAAGAAGCAATATCGGTGGGGGTTACGGCTGCCCTAGAAAATGACGAATTTATCTTTCCCATGCACAGAAACCTAGGTGTGTTTACGACTAGAAATGTGCCCTTTAAAAGATTGCTTTCGCAATGGGAAGGAAAAGCAAATGGTTTTACAAATGGGCGAGATCGCTCCTTCCATTTTGGGGCACCTGATTTTGGAATAGTCGGCATGATATCGCATCTTGGGCCACAACTATCTTTAGCAGATGGAGTGGCACTCGCAAACAAACTAAACAAAACAAATAAGATAGCGGTAGCTTTTACAGGAGAAGGGGGTACTAGCCAAGGTGAATTCCACGAAGCTTTAAATGTAGCGGCTGTTTGGGATTTACCTGTTATTTTTATTGTCGAAAACAATGGATATGGATTATCCACCCCTACTAGCCAACAATTCAAAGCCAAACAAATTGCTGACAAAGGAATAGGTTTTGGGATGAAGTCCATTGTCGTGGACGGCAATAATATTTTGGAAGTCTATCAAACCATAAAAAAAGTGGGCGCCGAAATACGTAAAAATCCGCACCCTGTTTTAATCGAGTGCATGACCTTTCGAATGTTTGGGCATGAAATGGCTTCTGGCACCAAGTACGTACCCAAAAAATTATTAGCAGATTGGAAGTTAAAAGACCCTATTGATAATTTTGAACAACATCTAATTGATAAAGGGTTTTTGGCGCAAGCAGAAATTAATAATATTAAAAAAGAAATCAGAGCCGAAATTCAATTGGCAGTGGAACAGATGGCAGAGGAGGCAACGATTATTCCGGACTTAGAAAAAGAAATAAAGGATGTATATGCACCTCACCAACAATCAGTCACTCCGCCTAGTCGTCCGTCAAAAGAAATGCGTTTTGTAGATGCCATCGCTGATGGTATGAATGAGGCGATGGCTCGATACGACAATTTAGTTTTGATGGGTCAAGACATTGCGGATTATGGTGGTGTTTTTAAAGTGACCGATGGACTCATGGAGCGATATGGCACAGAACGTGTACGCAATACGCCGCTTTGTGAAAGTGCGATTTTAGGCACAGCCTTAGGATTAAGTATTCAAGGAATGAAAGCAATGGTTGAGATGCAATTCGCTGATTTTGTGTCCGTTGGGTTCAATCAGATTATTAATAACTTGGCGAAAGTACATTATCGTTGGGGACAAAAAGCTGATGTTGTCGTCCGAATGCCCACAGGCGGAGGCATGGGGGCAGGCCCTTTTCATTCTCAAAGTAATGAGGCATGGTTTGTTCATACGCCTGGACTAAAAGTAGTTTATCCTTCCAATCCTACGGATGCAAAAGGAATGCTATTAGCTGCTTTTGAAGATCCAAATCCCATCTTATTCTTTGAGCACAAAGCCCTGTATCGAGGCATTAAGGAGGATGTTCCGCAAGGGTATTATACCACAGAAATCGGCAAAGCCCAAACGGTATTATCGGGCAATCAAGCCGTTATTATCACCTATGGAATGGGTGTCCGTTGGGCGCAAAAACAGGTATCGGAAAATAACCTTGATGTAGAAATTTTAGATTTGCGAACACTGTTGCCTCTAGATTATGCGGCGATAGACCTTGCGGTAAAAAAGACGAATAGAGTTCTTTTACTACATGAAGATACTTTGATTGGAGGTCTTGCTGGAGAATTGTCTGCTTACATTTCTGAAAATTTATTTGAGCATTTAGATGCGCCGATTATGCGGGTTGCATCTTTGGATACGCCGATTCCTTTTGCTGTAGATTTAGAAAATCAATTCTTAGCAAAGAACAGATTAAAGGATGTTTTGGAAAAATTATTGGATTATTAGTACTTCTAATTTTAAGCTGTGGTGAATAATTGAGGAATCGAACGTAAAAAATGAAATAGAAACCTTGAACAAAAGGTTTTCATACGCCTAAATCCGTGCAAATCCGCTTAATCTGCGTCATCCGTGTTCCATTATCAGTTAATTCAAAAAGAGAAAGTCAAACCATTATTTAGAATATAATTTTGTTGTAGTGCTCCATCTGGCGGAGCCACATCGAAGTTGTATAGGAAGGTAGATTTAAACTTTAGATGACCGGTTATGAGCCATTCCATTCTAGCCTCAGTAGCAATACGATAATCTGACAGCAAAGTCATTCTGGGTTGGTAATAAGTCGTGCTGATAAATTTGAAAAGCTTATTGGGCTGATAGGTAAAATTGACATAAGTGCTTAATCGACCGCCTTCAAAAAACTTTTCTTGCTTCGTTATTTCTCGTTCCAACATAAAAATAGCCGATACAAACAAATTAAATTGCTTTGATGCTATGGCATGGTATCTAGGGCCGATACCCAAAAGGCCTCTAAATTTGAGTTGATTTACTTTATTATACTGCGCTTGCGCAAAAGATTCCAATGCAAACACCCTATTTAGGTGCCTAGTATATCTAATATGCCCAAATCCAAAATC
>JAJRQS010000165.1 GCA_024280135.1 Bacteroidota bacterium
ATAGGCTGATCGGATACGAAGATTAGACTTTCAATATGTTGAGCTAGTTTTTTCATTGGTGCAAAATTACATTCTTTTGTGTGTTTTGGGATAGTGAAAGCACTATTTTTTTTGGGTTTCGGTATTCCTTGCGAAAAAAGCTCTTTTTCCGAAAGGAAATAAATAAGAACAGGGCACTATCGTCGAAACGTAGCACCCTGCATAACCCCAAAAAACCAAATGAAAACAATTATTCTTTAAGCTCTTCAGCTTGTTCTGTCTTAATTATAACACAAAGATAATAAAAATGCCAAAAAAAGGCAAATTGTGACAGGATATTTTCTCATAATTTAATGTTAATACATCGTGGCAAAAGTAAAAACAGCTTTTTTTTGTACCAATTGTGGAAGTAGTTCTCCTAAATGGCAAGGGCAATGTCCTTCGTGCCACGAATGGAATACACTTCACGAAGAAGTAATCTCCAAAGAGTCTAAAGAAGACAACATCAAAAAACTCTGGAGAGGCAAAAACAGCAAAAGAACCGTTTCTAAGCCTAAAAAGCTTTCAGATATTCAAAAAAATGCTATATCTAGGATAAAAACGCCAGATGAAGAGTTTAATCGGATATTAGGTGGAGGTATTGTACCCGGCTCTCTAGTGCTGATAGGTGGAGAGCCCGGCATAGGAAAGTCGACTTTAATGCTGCAAATCGCACTGAGTATTCCAGAAAAAGTCTTGTATGTATCGGGGGAGGAAAGTGAACAGCAAGTGAAAATGAGGGCGGTTAGGATTTTGAAAAAAGCGTCAGATTGTTACATTTTGTCGGAAACGAATACCGAAAACATATTTAGGCAGGCAAGTGAACTCGAACCCAGCATCTTAGTTGTCGATTCTATCCAAACGCTATCGTCGCCTTTAATTGAATCTATGCCCGGTAGTGTGTCACAAGTGCGTGAGTGTGCCGGTGAATTACAACGCTATGCAAAAGACAATGATGTGGCTGTCATCCTCATCGGGCACATCACCAAAGAAGGAGGCATCGCAGGGCCCAAACTGTTGGAGCATATTGTGGATACTGTTTTGCAGTTTGAAGGGGATCGGCACCATACCTATCGGATTTTGCGTTCGCTAAAAAATAGATTTGGGTCAACAGACGAACTTGGAATTTACGAGATGCAAGCCACTGGACTTAGGGAAGTGTCTAATCCGTCCGAGTTGTTGCTTTCGCAAAAAGAAGAAGATTTGAGTGGGAGTGCCATATCCGCTACTTTAGAAGGGGCACGTCCACTTTTAATAGAAACACAAGCGCTTGTGACCCGTGCCGTATATGGTACGCCTCAACGTTCTGCTACGGGGTTTGATTTAAGGCGATTGTCTATGTTGCTTGCGGTTCTGGAAAAGCGGGGTAATTTCCCTTTCGGGCTTAATGATGTGTTCTTAAATATTGCTGGTGGTATACGAATAGAAGATCCAGCTTTGGATCTGGCAATTATTACGGCCTTGATTTCTTCCTTGGAAAATGTAGCTGTTCCTTCGAAATATTGTTTTGCAGGAGAGGTTGGTCTTTCGGGTGAAATACGTGCAGTCAATCGTATCGATCAACGAATTCAAGAGGCGGATCGCCTAGGATTCGAAATTATGTTTATCTCGAAGTACAACCTTAAAGGATTGGATATCTCCAAATATAAACTAAAGATAGTATCTTTTACGAAGGTTGAAGAATTATATGAACGTTTATTTGGATAGGTTGACAATTATCAATAGTTCTACTACGGTTTTAAACCTCATTGTTCTGGATCGGTTTTTTTCCATTACTATTGTACTATAAATATAGAAAATGGATAGTCAACAATTACAGGAAAAATTAATGAGTGTGTTTCGTTCAATCGAAGAGGCTACTGATACAGATAAAATAGCCTTGGCTAACGAAGCGATGGAGGTTATCCAAGAATTGTTAACCATTAATCCATTTGACATAGATGCATGGATATGGCGGATGAAGCTACATGCAGGTGTGGGGAATAATAGTGCTATTCTTCAAGATGCTGAATTTATTAGCAGTGAGCATAAATTTGGTCCTAATAAAATGGTCGGATATGAATGGTTGGCTTGGGTCTATGAGGATAAAATGGCTTTACCTGAAAAGGCAATAGAGGTTATTAATAATCAAATAGTAGAAGCATACTCTATGTTCTCGGAGCGGCACGTTCGCGATGAGTATGAAGGAGAACTTTTGAATAAAATTGCTTTTATAAAACATAATAATAATCAGACAGATGAGGCTTTAGAGTTATGGAAAAAGTCTTTCGATAAATATCCATATAATCAACATCGGAATGCTGTCGCAGGCATGCTATTACTAGAAGCTAAAGAGTATGATTTTGCATCAGAAATGCTACTAGTTCACTATCGCTATAGCTTTGGTCAAGATGATGCGTTTGTATTGGAATATACCCAAAAACTATATGCACTTGAGGAAGAAGGTGTGCTTAGTCATCCTTTGTTGATCGGTATTTTGTATCATGCCATACGCGATGAAGCAGATAGTTTTGGCTTGCATAATACATTGGATTATTTTCAAAAGTTTCTACCAAAGTTAGAAGCTTATAGTGAAGAGTTTCCTAATAGCTCTATTATCTGGTCAGCAATAGGAGCCACTTACTTTGAAGACGTAAAAGATTACAAGAAAGCCTTAAAGGCTTTTACTAAAATGCTAGAAGGGGATCGGCCGACCTTGTTTAATTATATAAAAAAGATACATAAATCAGCAAAAAAGACAAAAACAGATTTCTTCGAATTGCCTTTTGTGTTTGAAGGAAAAGGAGGTAGTCTGTATAACCACTTGACGGATGTAAGTGACTATGCGGATAATACAGAGAAGAAAAAGAAGAAAAGAAAATATTTAGCCTTAGCTAAGAATTATGGAGAAAGATGTTATCAGCAATATCATGATTATTTGATAAATGGAAAGGGAAGTACTTATAATAATCAGCCACATATTTTTGCAATGCTGTGTAATAATTTTGGTAATGTTTTGAGTGAGTTGAGTTCTTTGGTTGGGGAAGAAGTAGATTTAGAAATGGCAGGAAGAGGTGCAAAGATGCATCTAGTTGGATATGGAATAAGCCCTTTTGTCGAGAATATTGAAAATGCAGGGAGTGACTTTTTTAAAGCAAAAATGTACCAACCCTGTATTGATAGTTATGAAACGTATCTTCGAGCTTACAGTGGGCAAATAACATACTTTGATGTGCAAAATGCGCTGTGGTTTATTATATCCAGTTACTTCGAAATGAAGGACTATGTGAATTTAGAAAAAACTTATAATAGAGCGAAGGATGTATTCGAAGAGGCTGGACCAGGCGTGATAGATGCAGCTAGAGAGTATATCTTTGTAGGAAAAAAGCACTATGTAAATTTGATGGAATATACTTACGAATATGAAAAAGCTATTCCCGTTTTAGAGTGGTTTTTAGCACAAGATGTATTTCTTAAATTAGCACCTGATGAGGTAGGTTTGGCGAATTTCTACATGGCTACTTGCTATATAAAAACGGGGCAAAAAGAGAAGTCAATTGCGTTTTTGCAAAGGTGTGTGGAGTTACTGAAAGATGAGGATAATGAGTATTATTATGATAAGTCTGTTGAAGCTGCTGACCGCTTAAAAGAAATGGGAGAAGAAACTGGACATCCTGATGTAAAAAAAAGCAAAGGTTTTTTTTCGCTGTTCAAAAAAAAATAAAAATTATAGGTTTGATGGGTTTGTTCATTTTGGCAGAAATGTTTAGAAAAGGGAAGTCAATCGACAAAAATAAAAACAAAAAGAGAAAATGAAATACACAATTATATTTTTAATGTTACTTATTCAACAGGGACTCTTTTCTCAAGAGGTTAGTTCGGCATCTATTTTTCAAGAAGGAAAACAGATGAAAATGAACAAAGAGGGGGTGTTTGATTTAAACAATCAAACTTTTTCATTTCGGTATTTTGACCGTGGAGGGCAAACAGAGCCTAAAATACTATTTTTTGCAGATAAAGCACCTTTTGAACAATTAGGTCAAGATCCAGAAGATGAAGAGCATGGTTTTGGAATAGGAACTACTCGTGCATTGGGTTATGAATACAAAAGCTATTATGTTAATACGCTGGAGTATGATTACAAGGGGAATTATATGCTTTCAGAATATTCAAAAAAAATAAAGTCTAGCAAAAAAGGAGTTGAGCAATACGAATTTACTATTAAACAACTGGAAGGAGTTGAAATGAAAGACTTTTTTCTGGATACATTGTATGTCGCAATATTCTTTGATAATAATTTAGACCATAAAATTGACGAAGGAGAACTTGTAAAGTTTACTTTACACTTTTTGAATAGCACTAGTCAGGATCAGGTAGCTGAAGATATTATTAACCTAGAGCAGATCGACTTTAAAACTTTTAATGCGGACTTGTTCTATCCTGATGCAGTCAAAAAGCTTAGAATTTTTAAAGGATTGACGACAAAGGATGGCTATGAGCACAATGAATATAGTGAAGATCCCGCTGCATTCATTCAGTATAATGACGGGATGTACTCTTCACAAATGAAGTCTGTGTCATTTAGAAATATACATTTTCCTATTATGCAAGCAATGACTACTTTGGATGGAAGGTTGATGGCGGTGGCAGCTGTGTCAGAGTATAGTAGCTTTGCGGAAATTAAGAAAGTAAATGAGTCTTTGTATAGGGATTTTGGAAACCCTGTGCGAAAAGATATAGATGGGCGTACTTCTGTGACCTGGGACATGGGTGATCGAGTACTTCAAATGTCTTTTGAGATATATGAACGATACCCAGAAAAGGTTATCAATCGAATTTTTATCGCAAATAAGAAGGATGTCGATAAAGTGCAAGGGAGATTAGGGTTTGGAATTTGGTATAGGTTTGATTGATTTAATACCCAGTTTAGGGTAAGATTAGTATATTTAAAATTTATATTTTTTAAAATATATCTCTATTTTTTAAAACTTTTATTTTTTAATAAAAAAAGCTTTGAGATAAGCTATAAACTGATTATCTTTGAATACTTTGAACGGTATTCTTGCCCCCCGTTAGTAGAATAATACCCCCCGTTTAATAGAACAAACAAAACGGAGAACAATGAAAACGAACTTATTTTTGATTCTAGCCTTTTGCTTTCTGAGTACAGGTCTTTTTGCGCAAGCTAGTGTTAGTGATGTAACAAACGATTTTTCTGTAGTTGAGCATTCAATTCAAAGTGAAGAACAGGCAATTACTACCAATAAAAATGTCGAAAAAAAACCTGCAACTAAGCAGCTGACTAAAGAAAAAGGCCCAGTGAACCCAAAGGCAAAATCAACTCCAGGGCATAGTCATTTAGCAAGAAGTAGATATTTGCGGTCAAATGAAATCAAGGGCAAGGAATAGAATGCTTTTTTTGTTGAAATCATAGGGTTTTTAAGAAGAAAAGCGTCTTACAATAAACCATAATAATGAAACGAAATCTTTTTCTATTAGCCATCTTTTTAAGTCTTTCCTTTTTTGCGCAAGCCCAATTCTATGTAGATAAAAATCATCCAAGTGCTTCTGATGCCAACAATGGATCGGAAACTCAGCCTTGGTTAACCATTCAGCATGGAGTGAGTCAGATGACTCCAGGGCAAACCCTCTTCATTAAGGCGGGTACTTATTATGAAAGAATAGACATTGACGTAAGTGGAACGCCGGGAAATATCATCACTATTAAAAACTTCCCGAATGATGCAGTCATTATCAGTGGCGAACAATCTTCGGGTGTGGCAAGTAATACTGCTGGGTCAATAATTTGGACGGACAATGCCTATCTTCGGATTGAAGGGTTGCATTTAACCAAAAATGAAATTAATTATGCACAAGGCTTGACGCTTCAGGGTGAAGCGCATCATATTGAAGTAGTTAATAATAAGGTTTCTGAAATCAACTTTTCAACCAACCCAAATGCTGCTGTAGATGAAAATACGAATGCTGTACCGATGAGTGCGTTAGGAGATGCAGGTGGTGCTGCTCCAGACTCTGTACACCATATTAGTTTTATTGGTAATGAGATTTTTAATAATAGAACGGGGTATAGTGAGAATCTAACACTTGGAGGTAATGTCTCACATTTCTTAATGGAGAATAATTATATTCACGATAATAAAAATATAGGGATTGATGCAACCGGTAATTATGGAGAGTGCCCAGTGCCGGCTTTTGACCATCCTAGATATGGCGTAATTAAAAATAACCATGTTCATGATTGCCAATCAGGCTATAGTCCAGCAGCAGGCCTATATATTGATGGTGGATATAATATTGTCGTAGAGAATAATTTATCATACAATAATGGCTATGGCGGCGAGATTGGTTGTGAACAAAGCGGTGAGACAAAGAATGTTATTTTTAGGAACAATGTCTTTCATCATAATGTAGTCGCAGGGATGCATGTGGGTGCGTATAACGCTCAAACACAAGGCAACGTTCGATCTTGTCAAGTTTATAATAACACCTTCTATATGAATGATACGGGTAGTAATTTTCATGGAGAATTCATCTGGACAAAGTCAGTTGATTGCAAGATTTTTAATAATATTCTTTTTGTCAATAGTCAAAATGTATTGCTCTATGCTTATAGAACACAGAGTAACCTGTACTTTGATTATAACTTAATTTATTCGGCTAACGGAGTTGCTACTTCGATTGAAACAACTACAGATGGGGAAAATAATGGAGGCAATAGTTATGAAGGTTTAAGTGCATTTTACACTGCTACGGGATATGGATCTAATAGTTTGTTTGGAGATCCATTGTTTGTGAATGTGAATACAAATGACTTTCATGTAGCATCGAATTCACTTGCAGTTAATGCGGGCAATCCTAATCATTCACCAGCTCCAGAGGAAAAAGATTTGGACGGGGCAGCAAGGGCTGTAGGAGTAGTGGATATTGGTGTGGATGAACAGGCTTCACCACTTCCAGTTGAGTATTTGAGTCCGTTGCAAGCCCGCTTACAACCCAACGGGATAAGCTTGTATTGGAAGACTGCAGTAGAAATTAATGCGGATTTATTTATAATACAGCGGCTTACGTCTAATACTGTTTGGGAAGATGTTCAAACTGTTAAAGCAGGTCTTTTTAATTATCAGGTACTAGATAGCCGACCACAGAAGGGAATTAATGTCTATCGATTAAAACAAGTTGATCTTGATGGGGATTATTCGTTATCTAATATGGTGAACGTCGTTTGGGAAGGAATATATCCAGTTCGATTGTATCCAAATCCAACATCAGGTATCACTCATTTTGCAGCTGATAAGACTTATAATGTTAAAGTAATCAATATGCTAGGTCAAGTTGTTTTCCTTGCGGGAAAAGTAAATGAGTTGCCACAGTTTGAAAGCGGTGTATATTCTGTAATTGTTTTTTCAGATGCTGGTCAAATTAAAAATACTATTCGCTTGGTGGTGGAATGATGCCAACCTCTATCCATACAGGCTGATGATCTGAATATTGAAAATCCAAATCAATCGTTTTGATTTTTAAGGCTCTTAAGTTTGGAGATAGTACAAAAAAGTCAATCGTCGTAACGGGCGTTTTACCTGATTCGTATGGATCTTTTACACTCCTGTTTGTCGGAAAAATAGGATCGTGTACCCAAGTCCAATCTTCAGGGAATGCATCCTGTGCTATAGGAATGACGAGTTTCGTTGTATAACCAAACTGATAACCTGAGGGCTTAAAATTAGTAGGGTTTTGATTCCAATCCCCACCGATGAGGACATAATGACCTTTCTGGTATGCGTCAATGGCGAGCTGCCGAATAAACGCCATTTGTTGTTTTTTTAATGCTCCGCCTTTGTCAAATGCCGAGTTATGGATATTCATAACAACCAGCTTATGGCCATTGCTTGTCGGGAATTCATGATAAGAAATACATCTGTCCAGTTGAAAAACACGAGTCGGCCAGCTATAATTGCCAGGTAATTGCAATCTAGTAGAAATATCTGGTTCGTACTTTGCGAAAGTTCCAAGTCCACCCAAGACTTTGCCATAAACATCCCAAGGTTCTAAAACGGGAAGCGGTACTCTCCGTACTTTGTAATTGGGGGCAAAACTAGAAAAATAATTAGGAAGGGCACTTTGAATGTCTTCTAATTGGTTTCGATGATGTCCTCTTTTAGAATCAACATCAACCTCTTGAAGTAAATAAAAATCAGCTTGGTTATTTTGTATAGTTTTTTTAATCCCTTCAAAATACTTATCACTTAATTCTTTTGTTGGACGAGTGCCTAGTTTACCAGATCGGAGGCTTCCTTCGTCTTCATAGAAGAATTCAGACTGCGCACCCAGACCGCCATATCCAATATTCCAAATCATAAAACTAAGCGTACTGTCACTGATTTCCTTTGCTTCAGCATGATGTGTCGGGACTATGGCAATGATGTCTTTGGGTTGGTAGTCGGTTGCGGTTGCATGTAGAATAACACCGACCACATAAAACAGAAAAAGTCCTATTGCCCAGAAAAAGTATTTTAGTATTAACCGCAGTGAAGATTTTTGCTGTTTCATGATCTTTATTGAGTTTCTTCCGTAAAAGGTGATGGTGGTAAAGATAGTATTTCTCCATGGTTTTTATCTGATTTATATTAACTATCTTTGGCCATTGCGTCATATAATGCAGCACCATGAGTAAAAATGATGAGTATAGGCTATTACGCCAAACACCTTCTGATGTCCTAAAAATAGTCTTGTTTGGTCCAGAATCAACGGGTAAAACGACACTCGCTAGCCAGTTGGCTAGACATTATCATACGGTTTGGGTTAGAGAATTTGCAAGAAATTATCTGCAAGACAAATGGAATGATGAACGAAAAACTTGTGAGCCATCTGATTTGATGCCCATTGCAATAGGACAAATGGCTTTGGAAAATAATCTGGCACAAAAAGCTAACAGAGTTTTAATTTGTGATACGGATATTTTAGAAACTATGGTTTATTCAGAAACGTACTATGGTGGCTTTGTAGAGCCTGATTTGGAAAAAGCGGCTAGAAAAAACCAGTATGATTTATATTTGTTGACCTATATTGATATCCCTTGGGAAGAAGATGATCTTCGGGATCGACCCGAACAAAGGCAAGAGATGTTTGATGCTTTTGAAGAGGCTCTGATAAAAAATAATAGACCTTATATATTACTAAAAGGAGGCAAAATGCAACGCTTCGATAAAGCAGTTAAGGCAATAGACCAATTGCTTAAAAGTCATCATGAAAAAAAGTAATATTTTAATAATAGGCCAAGGATTGGCAGGGACGGTATTGGCGGATAAGTTGATGCAGAAAAATCATAACGTCACGATGATAGATAAAGGGCATCAGGGGGTCTCTTCTGCTGTTGCCGCTGGCGTAATCAATCCGGTGACAGGTCGCCGCATTGTTAAAAGCTGGATGATAGACGAATTGCAACCTGTTGCTAAAGCTTATTATCTCCAAGTAGAGGAAAAATTAAAAATAAAACTTTGGCATGAACTGCCCTCATTACGTATTTTTACGGATACGGCGATGAGTAATAATTGGAGTGTTCGTATGGAGCACGAAGGGTACCAAGAATATTTGGATTTTGCTTCAGCGAAAGAACTTTTAAATTATCCTATTCAACAAGAATTTGGAGTGGGAATAATTCATCACTCAGCTCGGGCGAATATTGGATTGATGATTTCATCCTTTCGGGAAAAATGGAAGAGAGAAGGCTATTTAGTGGAAAGTGAATTTCAATACCAAGAGTTATCGATTGCGAATGAAGAAGCCATTTATCAAAATAAGCGATACGATAAAATCATTTTTTGCCAAGGATGGGAGGGGGCCCAAAACCCACTTTTTTCGGATTTACCTTTCCAAGTGTCCAAAGGAGAAGTGCTGATTTTGCGTATTCCTAAAATACCAGAAGAAAAAATTATAAAAAGAAAAGTAGCATTTGTACCTTTGGGTGATCATTTGTTTTGGGTAGGTGCAACAAATTTTTGGACGTTTGAGAATAGTGCCCCTTCTTCAATGGGAATGGATTGGTTGTTGGCAGAAGTTAGAGCAGTTCTATCGGAAAAATCTTCCTTCGAAATAGTTGAGCACATAGCGGCGATACGCCCCACTGTTCGGAATAGACGTCCGTTAATTGGGTTTCCTGAAAATATTACAATTAATTTATTACGCCCAACAATTGGTATTTTTAATGGCTTTGGCACAAAAGGAACTTCTTTAGTGCCATATTGGGCAGACCAGTTTATCGAACATCTTGATGAGGTGGGCTGGCTGCTTGAAAACAAAACAAAACAAAAACAAAATGATAAATTTAAATAATAAAAAATTCAAAGCAGTGGCTAATACTGAAAATGGAGACATTCCAAATGACTTCATCTTTCACTACAAGCAGGAAGGCAATGTTTTGACGTGTAGTTACAAATGCGATAATATTGTTAAGGGTAACTTGATAGGTATCGTAATGGATAATGATACTATCGAAATGTCCTATCATCAAATTAACAAACAGGGCGAAATTAAAACAGGAATTTGTACCTCTAAAATTATCAAGCTAGATAATGGTAAAATTAGAATCGAAGAAAGTTGGCAATGGACAAATGGAGATAAGTCTAAAGGTTCTTCTGCTTTAGAAGAGTGTGATTAATCTTCATGTAGTAAGTTGGTATTGTCTTTCTTGTCATTCAAGTTGTTCAACAAATCATTGACACGATACATCTCATCAATCGTTTCATCAATGTAAAAATGCAACTCGGGCATTCGACGGATTTTTTTGCCTATTCGACTAGACAGTTTGCCTCGTAAAAAAGAGGTAGATTTTTGCATTTGGAGGAGGACAGCATCTTTTTCTTCTGTATTGAAAATACTCAAATAAACTTTTGCAATAGCCAAATCTGGTGTCACATCAACACCCGTAACGGTCACAAGCTTGTCACTACCATAGATATAGGGGCCCTCGTTTTGAAGCACAGTGCTAAATGAACGGCGAACCATTTCTCCTATCTGGCTTTGTCTCTTTGTTTTCATCCTTTTATTTGGTGTAAAGGTAGTTGTATTTGCCTTTGGATGCAACTAAAACACTAATCCCCCTGGCTTTGTTCCAGTTTTGCTTTTGTTCTTGAGATCATATACGAGTAGTACGAAAAGTAAAAGGTATTCAAGCGCTATTAACAAATAGTGCTCTTGCATCCCTCCACCCCAATAGTGACTATAACTCAGAAAAACCAATCCTGTCCAAAAAACACCTGACTTCATTTTGGATAAGCCACTCAAAAACAGAACTGGAATCAAATACCAAGGATGTATGATTGCGGAGTTAACCAAGTAAACAATCCAAATTAAACTGACATGCCAAAGCAATTGATTAAAGTCCATTCTTTTTTGTCGAAAGACTATAAAAGCAATAACAAGAATCGTCCAACTATTGGTCAATAACCCAATACGACTAGCTGGAAATATCCATTTTAATAAATAGAATAGGCTAGCATTGAACTCGAAACTTTCAAAGTATAACCAAATACTATCCATCAAATGATGTAATGATCCCAATTGCCATAAAG
>JAJRQS010000166.1 GCA_024280135.1 Bacteroidota bacterium
AATAGCTGAACTAAAGTCCCCTACTCCGTCTTTCCCGACTTTAATGATTCGGTAGAAACAAGTCTTTCCACCCATTTTCTTATCAAGAAAACTATATTCTGTATTTTTTGAAATTTGTTTCGTTGCAATTGGCATGAAGTTCACACCGTCAAAAGAACGTTGTACGATAAAGAATTGAACATCAATTGTATTATCAACAGTCCATTCGATTTGGTTTCCAGCTTCTGTACTAGTACCAGCTAATGGTTGAATAACGGTTGCAAAAGAAAAGGTTGTTACAAAGATAAAAGCAACAAATAGGATTGAATTTTTAAGATTAAATTTCATAATTCACAGTTTTTAAGATTCCGGGCAAAACGCCATTTGGAGAGAATACTTAAAGGGTGTGTGAGGAGAATTTAATTTGATGGGAAACAGCTGCAATGCTGATACTAGAGACTTTGCAAAAGGTGTGCCAAAAAATAAAAAACCGACATTTTTTTTATTTAACCATTATTCACAGCACTTTTAGCGGCAAATGGTTCAATAAAAAAGGGCAACTCATACGAGTTGCCCTTTTTTTCAGCTACTAAAATATTACTTAATTTCTTAGGCAATACCTTTTTCAACTAAATATCGCTCAGAATCTAAAGCAGCCATGCACCCAGAACCCGCAGCTGTGACTGCCTGACGATATTCTCTATCTTGGACATCACCACAAGCAAAAACACCAGAAATTGAAGTCTTTGAAGAACCCGGCTTTGCGATCAAATATCCTACATCATCCATTTCCATTGCTCCATCCAAAAAATCGGTATTAGGTTTATGTCCGATGGCTACAAAGAACGCTTTTACTGGAAGGACTGTTTTTTCCTTAGTCTTGTTATTATAAACCCTTACTCCCTCTACTTCAGATTCCCCTAAAATTTCATCCGTTTCAGTATTCCAATGAATAATGATGTTTTCAGTATCCATTACTCTTTTTTGCATTATTTTAGAAGCCCGCATCTCATCACGCCTAACGATTAAATGTACTTTCGTACAAATCTTAGATAAGTATGAAGCCTCTTCAGCAGCTGTATCTCCACCTCCGACTACGGCTACTTCTAATCCTTTAAAAAAGAAACCATCACAGACTGCACAGGCAGAAACACCCATATTCATCAATCTCTTCTCGGACTCTAATCCTAACCATTTTGCGGAAGCACCCGTTGCAATAATCACGGTATCTGCGTGTATTTCAACATCCGTCTCAGACCAAACTTTTTTTACATCACCTGAGAAATCTACTTTGGTTATCTTCTCATATCTGATTTCTGTATCAAACCGCTCTGCTTGTTGTTTGAACTTTTCCATCATTTCAGGGCCACGTATTCCTTCTGGATATCCTGGGTAGTTATCTACTTCAGTCGTTATCATCAATTGTCCACCAGGCTCGTGTCCGGTGTACATTAAAGGGTTTAAACCTGCTCTAGCAGCATAAATAGCAGCAGTATAACCCGCAGGTCCTGCACCTATAATCAGACATTTTACTTTTTCCATTTCGGTATTTTTATATTCGATTCATTAAACATCACCTTCTCACAAAAGTTGTACAAAGTTAATTAGATATCCCTTATTATTGAGTGATTCGGGTCACGAAATATCATTTTGTCTGCTAGTGGATATATGCTTACCACCCTTTCACTTCCTTAATCTTCTTGACTAACAAATCAGACATGGCTTGGTGTTCCGCAATATTAGGATGCCCAGGAGTCTTTTTGTAAGGAAAAAACAAGGTATGAATGTCTTTGTCTAACATCGAAGCCACTGCACTTTGGATATAGGTAGGCCAATGGGATCCCTCTTTTGTTGCATCCATACTACCAAGAGTACAGATAATAGGTGTTTGGGGATAGACCTTTCTAATCTTGCGAATAAAATTTCGATATGCCCTAATCATGTCCACTGGTTTTGGAGCTGTATCTCCGAAGCGAGCTTTAAACTGTTCAAAATCTGGTTTGTTAACAATCCATGAATCATTTTGAAATAGATTCACAACTACTACATCTGGGGTTACTTTCGTAAAATCCCATTTACTATGCTCATCATACGGATCTAGTCTATCATACAATTCGGGCATTATAATCGGAAACCAACTCACTAAAATACCGATGCCTGCCTTTGCGGTGCAGTACATATCTGCATCTAGTGCTCTTGCGGTCATTGCTGAGTAGGCATTATAATTATTCGTCTGTGTGCTATCTGGTTTATCTTTTCCAGAAAAATCCTCATTGGCATAACCGGTTGAAATAGAATTTCCAAAGAACTCGATGGTTCGTGATGATTTTTTTGGTTTTTCTAGAATTAAGCCATCAGTCTTTACATTAAAAATATCTAGGTAGCCCAATGTCCATTCTGTACGTTTATAAATTGCAATTTCATGTTTACCTTTAGGTAAATTTTGCGCAAGCTTCAACCAAGTTCTAGCGGTATCTAAATCAATCATAAATGGCTTTCTGCCATCCACCACTACATTAAGATAATTTTCCCCTTTTTCATCCTTCAAATCAATACTTGCCTCAGTTCCTTCAAATCTAAATTTGACTGCTGTGCCTGGCCAATAAATCCGGACAAAATCATTTTTTGTATCTACCCGGCCCACAAACAAAACTTGCTCCGTGAGCGATTTCTTTTCCGTTTTATTTATTGGCAATTGAGTTGTGGTACTACACCCAAACAACAATACGACAAAGAACGAAAAAACGCTAAACCTTAATTTGATCATCTTGCTTTCAATTTTATTTTCTTTATTATCTCCACTCCATTTCGTAATACTTTAATGGAAACTATTTGACCAGGCTTTAGTTTTTTTAATAATGCAGCGTAGCCCGCTAAATCTTCTACTTTTTCATCAGCCAAACTAATAATAACATCTCCAGCCAAAAGACCCGCTTTTTCTGCAGGGCTTCCTTTCGGAACACTGCCTATTTTTACGCCAGTCCCTTCGTAGGAAAAACTGGGAACAGAGCCCGTTGAAGCTCTTTTCCCCTCTTTTGCATGTTTTTTATCTGGCGATAGTCCTTGCCTTACTAAACCTGTAAACGGCATTGGATTTTCTCTATCCGCTAGATAGACTAACACTTCTTTGGCTACTGTTGCCACCTTTACTAAACCCGCAGCATCAATCTTATCTGGCGTGTCACTTGGACGATGATAATTTGTAGTAGCACCTGCAAAAAACTGTACGGCAGGAATGCCTTTCTCTATAAAAGAACCTTGATCACTTGCATCTAACTCCTTCATTACCAATTGGGTGGCAATACCTGTCACATAATCTGTTCCCATAAAAATATGTTTCCATTCAGCTGCTGTATTCGCATTCAGAATGATTAATTTTTGGTCAAACAGAGAACCCTCCGTATCCAGATTGATATTTGCAAAAAACTTTTCATTTCCCGCTTGCACAAAATACCTAGACCCTATTAAGCCTGCTTCTTCTCCAGTAAAAGCCACAAAAATAATAGGTCGCTGAGGTTTTACGGTCTTAGCCATTCTCAACGCCAGTTCTAACATCACCGCTACCCCACTGGCATTATCATCTGCCCCATAGTGTATTTTTCCTGTATCACCATGATGTGCATCTGGCCAGCCCATTCCTAAGTGATCGTAGTGTGCCGAAATAACGACGGGTTCATCCTTAAAATTTGGATTACTACCCGGGATAATTCCAATTACATTTTTTAATTTTACTTGTTTCTTATCTTTTGCATCTGCCGTCCAAGATTGGAAGTATGTATTATTATCTCCACCCGTCTTCAATCCTGCTTGCGCAAAATAGTTGGCAATATAATCTGCAGCTATGTCCAATTCGGGAGTCCCTAAGCCACGTCCCTTTAAATCCTCAGCTGCCAAATATTCGATATGCTCCATCATATTCTTAGAAGAAAAAACAGGCTCTAAATAAGCCAAAGCTTTTCTTTTTTCCTGTAGTGCACTTGGCGCTTTTGGATCTAATATTTTTATTAATGGTGATGCTATAACTGGCCATTGTCCTTTGGCGATATTGGTTGGTTCATCTCCTTCAAAAGCTAGATAACTGTATTTTCCATAATGTGGGAGCTTTCGGACCAATCCAGGGATAGCCGTTTCCTTTCCTATTGCCAAAAACACAATTGCTTCTTGATCATTCTGAGGGTGATCCAATGTTAATATAACATCGTTTCCAGTTTTTGATATTGACTTATTCGGAAAATGAACAGAATCTTTGGCCATCTTTCCACCATAACTTTGCATCGCCTTAAACAGCGGGGCAAATTTATTCTCATATCCCAAAACCCAAACAGTCCGATCTGTCGGTAAGGTTTGAACTTCCGAATCATAAATAACTTCATAATTACCAGGAACTCCTTTTATCCAAGCTTCAGCAAAATCATCATATTTACCCTTACTCTTCATTAATGGCTTAACAAGCAATATCTTTTCAGAACCATAGGCTTTTGTCAGCGCTGGGGGTACTTCTTTTGAATCTAATATTCTAAATAAATCAAACATCGGATCTATCTTGATTTTCGTAGGACTACCGGGTACTGAAATCACCATCTTTTGTTCTTTACTCGTCATCATTTTCACAAAGTGCTCCGTTTTGACTTTGCCATCGTGCATATAAGAAACCTCAATCGGCACATCAATGACAAACACTTCATCTACTTGTTTTTGCCGCAAGGTAAAAGATAGTCGATAGCTTAAATTGGCTCTCAATCTCGTTTCGATAGAATCCTCTAGTTCCAGTTCTGGAGCCCCTTTTCTTTCAGTCCATTGCTGGAAAAAAGCGCTCAACTCTTCGCCTGATACTTGTTCAAAAGCTTTTTGTATATCTCCAAAACTAGCCCTTTTGTATTTATTCTTTTTATAGAATTTACGCATGGCTTGCAAGAATTTCTCATCCCCAAACCGAGTGCGTAGCATGTGCCACATCATCAATGACTTTCCATATCCAACGGCTTCGCTAGGCCCATCCGTTCTTGATCTAAAATCCGTTAAAGGAAAATCATTTTCAGGATTAACCAGATCCGAATATTTCTGTATCGTAGAACGGCGATAATCTTGCCCTTTCCCTCTTTGTTCTTTAATAAGGTGGTCTGCCATATACGCTGTCAAGCCTTCGCACCAATTTCCTTTTTCAAAGTCCACATACACACTATTGCCCCACCAATTATGCAGTAATTCATGCGGGTAAGAGGAATGTAAAATAAAAGGAAAGCGAATGATTTTTTCGCCTAACAAAGTAAAAGAAGGCATACCATAACCCGTCTCCCAAAAATTCTCTACTAAAGCAAATTTGGAATAAGGATACAAAGCGAGAATCCCTCGATACATTTCTAAATACTGAGCTGTGGTTTCTAGATACTTATTGGCAATAGCTTCATCTGGTGTCCGTAAAAATGCCATTGCTTTCACATTTCCTGCATCAAAGCTATACTCTGTAAATTTTGCTCCTATTAAAAATATTTCTTCTTGAGGTTTTAGGCAAATCCAAGTTTCTTTTTCCGAAAGGGTACGCTCTCCTTGCGCAACGGACTTCCAACCTA
>JAJRQS010000167.1 GCA_024280135.1 Bacteroidota bacterium
GAGTGTATGCGATAACTCATGCGGTGGGTGGATACTTACCTTTTTCTTGGTACGGACTTTACGTCCATCAATGACCATGGGTATGTCCCGTTGGCGAGCTTTCGCCGCTTTAAGGGCTTTCTTTAATTCGATTTTTTCGGGTGACCCTGGCGCATAACTTAAAACAGGTTCATTATAAGCTGCTGGTAATTTAAAATGAGCGTTTGACATTCTATCTCGTATTTGATTAGGAAAATAAGGGTTCAGTTGCCTGAAAAAGCTGGATATTCCAAACTTTATAGCTTCAGCAAAGATAGTAATTCTAGTTAGAACAAAGCTTTTTTATAACCAAAACCACAAACAAGTGTCCAAATTGCGCGTAAAAAATCCACTTACTCAAAAATGCGTTACCCATTCAGCATAATCCGCTTGAAGAATACGTTAAATAAAGGGGTTCAAAAGAAACTTTACAGTTTAATGATGTAAAACAGCTTTTTTTTTCTATATTTAGGCTACCAATAATTTTGGAAGCAGAAACACAACTTTATGACAACTATTCGCCCTTATCTCTTGGTGCTTTTTTTGACCCTGTTCTCCACCTTGAGCTATGCTCAAAACTGTGCAAAAAGCCTACTCGTTAATCGTACAGTCAGTGGTATCCACCAGCTGATTACCAGACCCATGACCATGATTGTCCGGAGCGATTACTCCTACCAACTTGGCATCAACAGCGATGAAAAAGGAATACGTGTTGAGGTTCGCTCAATGGGCGGTCAGCCGTTAAATATTGACGATGAAATAATTTTTATGGATGCCAATCAAATCCGTAAATCTTTCGTCTTCTTTTTGTCCCCTAAGAAAAAGAAAAAAGGTGGCATCATCTCTATTCAGAATTATCTTCAAATAGACTTGCCTACTTTGGAGTGGCTTGCGCAAAAAAACATAACAGCTCTGTACTTTAAAGATGTTACCAAAAACAGAATATATAAATACACCATTAAACCAGACAAGCAAAAACAGTTTCGTGCTTTGATGAATTGTGCATTGTCTAATGTTGACAAATCTAATGCCAACAAAGCCGTAGCCAGAACATCCTCAAATAAACCACCATCAAGAAGTAGTTCTAATGTTTCTACCCCTGTAAAACGAACAAAAAAGCCAAGTTCAGACAAAGAAACAGCTGCACTCACAGAAACACTAAGTGAAACAAAAGCTAGATTAAGAAAGGAAATAAAAGAAGCCGAAGAAAAGGCTGAAGTAGCCAAATCAAAACTTCGTGAAGAAGTCGCCGAATCAACAAAAAGAGCAAGTGCTCAAAAACAAAAATTAGCCACAGAAGTACTAGAGGCTAGAAAAAGAGCAGATGTAGAAATACAAAAAAGTAAAAAAGAAATTGCCAACTTGGTCGCAGAGGCTAGAAAAAAAGCTAAAACAGAAACTCAAAAGATCGAAATGGATGTACTTGAAGCGAAACAAAAAGCTGCGGATGCCATCAACGTTGCCAAACTTGAATCCGCTCAACGAATTGCTGATATTAGAAAAAAAGCGACTGAAGAAGAAACGAAAATAAGTGCGGCTTTAAAAGAATCTAAAGGACAATATGCAGACGAAGTCTCTTCCGCCAAAGAAACGGCTGCAATGGAAATGAGAAAAATCCAAAAAGAATCTCAAACTTCCATCGCTAAAGCTAGAGAGAAAGCTAATTTAGAACAGCAAGCTAGCGTTTCTCAAGTACAAAAAGCAAAGCAAAAAGCTACAGAGACATTGCTGTCCATTGCCGAAAAACAAGCAAATGAAATCTCTAACTTAAAGGAAAAGGCAGCCATTCAAAAACAAGAAATTGCTATCGACATTGCGGAATCCAAAAGAAAAGCAGCTGAAGCAAAAGCATTAGTTTCTCGATCTCATACAGAAGAAATCGCCAATCTAAAAGAAAAATTAGCGCATGAAAAAAAACAACTAGTCAATAAAATAACAGAAGCCAAACTAGAAGCTAGTAAAGAATTAAATCGCATAAAACAATCTATCGAAGAGGAACGTCTCAAAGCCGAAGAAGAAAAACAAAAAATAGCTAATGACGTAATTGTTTCAAAAACTGAGGCAAAAAGAAGCTTAGAAAAAATAAAAGCAGAGCTTGCTCAACAAATAAAAGCTTCCAAACAAAAAAGTGAAGAACAAAAAACACTCCTTAGTCAAGAGGTCCTTGCTTCCAAGAAAAAAGCAAAAGAAGCAATTGACAAGATAAATCAAGAAGCAGAAAAAGCCATTCAATTAGCACAAAAAGAACTAGCTAGAATAAAAACGGAAGCTGCTCAAAAAGTAACGAAAGCAAAAGCTGCAGCTGATAAAGCCATTGCAAATGCAAAAAAAGAAGAAGAGTCTTCCGTTGCCAACTATAACACCTCATTGGGCAAAGCAAAAAACACCTATTCAAATGATGTAGCGATTGCAAAAGAAACAGCTCAACAGAAAATTGCTGAGCTAAAAAAGCAAGTTGAACAAGAAATAAAAAATATTAAATCCAAGCATGAACAAGAAAAGACATTGACTACTCAAGAGGTCTTGGATAGTAAAAAAAATGCAGCGGAAATGGTCAAAAAATTTGAACAAGAAGCTGCTCAAAAAATCTCCGAACAAAAACAAAAATTGGCAAAAGAAGAACAAACACTGGCTGAAAAAACAGCTCTAATACGCAAACAAAATGCGGAAGCCGTAGCCGCAGCTATCAAAAATTCAGAAGCTGAAATTGCGAAAATACAAAAAGAACTAAACGAAGTAAAACAAGCTACTGCAAAAGAAATTGCGAAAACACAAGAAACCGCCGCCATTGAAATAGAAGCATTGGAAAAACAACGCCTGACTAGAAAAAAACAAATCAAACTAGACATTCAGGCACTAGAAGCCAACGCAACCCAACAAGCCAATGAAGCAAAGGCAAAAGCTGCTAAATCCATCGTCGAAGCGCAAGAAAACGCCATGATTGAAGTAGATGCTATTAATGCACAAGCACAATTGGCCATTACTCAACTAAAAGCAGAAAATGCTAAAGAAACCAAAAAACTAAATCAACAACTTTTGGCTGAGAAACAAGCGGCTTTAGCAGAAATAAAAAAAGAACAAGAAAGAGCTCATACCGAAATTCAAGCAACGCAAGCAGAGGCATCTGAAAAAATAAAAAAGTATAACAAAGAAACTGCCGATGCTCGAAAAGCTTCGCTAAATGAAATACTTACGGCTCAAAAAAATGCCGCAGATGATGTTTATAAAGCTAAGCAAAATGCAAAAGAACAAATTAATGCTGTCAAAGAAGAAACCGCCAAAGACATCAAACTTCTTTACCAACAAGTAAAAGATGCAGAAGCTAGATTGAAGGCAATTGAACAGCAAATAAAATCAAAAGAAGAACAATTAAAAAATTAAACTTTCTTAACTAGGCAGTAGGCATATCTACCGCAGTATCTGCAAATACCCACTAAAGGATCTACTCTTTGGATCATTCAACTCTAATACATAGTAGTAAGTGCCGTCTGGCAAATATTTATCTCGCCATGTGCCATCCCATCCATTTCTGTAGGAATTTTCATGATGTACTACATTACCCCATCTATTAAAAATGGTTAATTCATTTTGGGGATAGTCTTCGATATTGGCGATATAGAATTTATCATTGACGCCATCTCCATTGGGACTGACTGCCGTAAAAACTACAATATCATCGCATTCTATACAAATATGCACAACGGATTGTTCGCAACCAGCAGGTGTACAATATTCGTACAGGATGTCTTCTGTACGTTCACAAATATCTTTTGCTGGTGTATAGGTAATCGTATTATCAGGGTTAATCGTCAATGCTCCATACATCGGTGCATTTAAAAAATACAAAGTATCTACCCCGCCATAGGTAATATCATTATCTAAGATATCATATACACCAGGGGTATTCATCGGCACACAAAACTCATCTTGCTGTGCTTCTAATGGCCCACTATACGGCACTACATCTGTACAGAAATAAGTGGTATCCGTAACACCCAGGTCGTCCGTAATAACAATACAAGCTCTTGTTGTGCCTAATGCCCTACCCTCGTAGCTTACGCAAAAATTAGAATCTATTGTTTCATATTTTACGAAAGTAGAATCATCACAGACATTCTCGATACTAACAATATTTCCAACTAACTGACTTGTATCAATACAAAAGTATTTTTCTTGATCTACATAAATGCTCTCTGAGATACAATCAATGGAAGGCGGAGAAATCGAAGTAATATTAAAAATTAGCGTGTCGGAATTGCCAAATTCATCAACCAACTCTAAACACATCGTATCTGTACCTACAAAATCAAATCCCATGTAAGTCACACACAAACTATTATTATCAATACTAAACGCAACATATTCTCCATTTGAACCAGAACAAACATCCGTCAACAATAAGGTATCTCCTGGTAAAATATCAGCATCAACACAATACGTAATCGTATCTAAATAGACGATTACGGTATCATTGATAATGATATTAGGCTTCGTTGAGCAATATCCAAGGTCTGTTATCAACACATCTATCGTATCTCCATTTAATTGATTATCAACTAACTGTATCATCTTATCTCCATTTCCACCAAAACCAAATCCTTGATACAAAGTCACTTCTCCATACAATCCTCCTGCTGGGTTCGTGGTCACTCCTTGCGGCAAAAGCAATGAATAGTCTGCACCCAAATTATACCCAAATGGATCTAATTCAAAGGTGATGTAATCGTCATAAATATTATTCGGTGTGCCGCTATCATTACAAGTTACATTAGTGAGATTTCCAGTTTCGATATTACTTTCTCCCGAACAAGTTCCAGGGTCATTTAAAGTAAAGGTAAAGACATCTCCATTCGCTTGGTTGTCTGTAATGGTGATTTGAACGGAACCACTACCTGCAGAACCATTTTGCAAAGCAAAATTAAAAGTCGTATTTGTTCCAAATGTGCCCGTGCTAGGGGTCACCGTATATCCCATTGGCACATCGACGGTATATTCTGCCCCAAGATTATATCCTACTGGTGTTAAGTCAAAAACCACATAATCATCCGTTGGATTACCAGGCGTACTATTATTTTCACAATTGACATTTTGAATACCGTTATCAATAATATTACTTGCTGATGAACAAGTACCAGGATCAAGTATTGACACATCTACCTGCTCCCCTCCGGGTTGATTATCTACTACTTGGAAGGTAAAATCTCCTCCACCGGCAGAACCTATATGAAATGTAAATTGTGTCTGTGCTCCATAAGTCCCGCTAGTGGGTGTTACTGTATATCCGACTGGCGGCACGACCAAATAATCTGCTGCTAAGTTAAAGCCAACTGGATTTAAAGTTATTGTTACGGCATCATCATTAGGATCCCCATCAGTTCCACTATTAAAACAACTTGTATTCAAGGAACCAACATTCGTGATATTGGAATTATTCGAACAAGTATTCGGGTCCGTAATCGTTATATTTTCTGTATCACCGCCTACTTGGTCATCTGTAATAACAATTGCCACAGCACCTCCGCCAGCAGAGCCATTTTGCAATGTAAAAGTTGTTGCAGCGCCATAACTTCCACTCGTGGGTGTAACCGTATAACCCGCTGGAACACTTACAGTATAACCCGTTGCGGATAGATTAAATCCGACTGGCTTTAATTCAAACGTGATATAATCATCCATTGGGTCGTTATTGGTCGCGTTATTATTACAATTGTCATTCGCGTTTAGGTGACCACCATTTGTGATATTAGAATTATTCGAACAAGTATTCGGGTCCGTAATCGTTATATTTTCTGTATCACCACCTACTTGGTCATCTGTAATAACAATTGCCACAGCACCTCCGCCAGCAGAGCCATTTTGCAATGTAAAAGTTGTTGCAGCACCATACGTGCCATTCGTGGGTGTAACCGTATAGCCTGCGGGCACACTTACGGTGTAGCCCGTTGCGGATAGATTAAA
>JAJRQS010000168.1 GCA_024280135.1 Bacteroidota bacterium
AGGAGCAAATAAACACGACACAGGAGCAAAATAATTCGTTTCTTGTGGTTTCAATTTAATAAGAACAAAAGCAGAGAACATGAAAGGATACGTATTTCCAGGGCAAGGCGCACAATTTGAAGGCATGGGTAAAGATTGGTATGAGTCTAGCGAAGCAGCCAAAACATTTTTTGAAAATGCGAATGACATATTAGGTTATCGCTTGTCTGATGTGATGTTTAATGGGTCGGCAGAAGAGTTGAAGGAAACAAAAATCACGCAACCTGCATTGTTTGTACATGCATTGGCAAGTATTGAATTGGCGCAAGAAGCATTTATTCCAGATATGGTAGCAGGTCATTCTTTGGGCGAATTTTCGGCATTGGTTGCAGCGAAGGCATTGAGTTTTGAAGATGGATTGAAGCTTGTAAAAGCAAGGGCTTTGGCGATGCAAAAGGCCTGTGAAGTGGAAAAATCAACGATGGCAGCCATTGTAGGGTTAGAGGATAAAGTGGTGGAAGATATTTGCGCAAGCATACCGGGCGTCGTACCTGCTAATTATAACAGTCCAGGGCAGTTAGTTATTTCGGGTTCGATAGATGGCATCAATGAGGCAGTAGAAAAATTAACAGAAGCAGGAGCGAGACGTGCCATTGTATTGGTGGTGGGAGGTGCTTTTCATTCCCCTTTTATGGAACCCGCGAAGGAAGAATTAGAGAAAGCCATTGAAGCAACAAGCTTTAACGAACCGATTTGTCCCATCTACCAAAATGTAACAGCTTTGCCTGCAACAGATCCGGACGAAATCAAGATGAATTTGATAGCACAATTAACAGCTCCTGTAAAATGGTCACAAACTATCCAGAAAATGGTCGCAGATGGAGCCACTAGCTTCGTAGAATGTGGGGGTAATGGAAAAGTATTGAGGGGTTTAATCCGTCGCATAAACCGAGATATTCCTACAAATCCTTTGGTATAGCTTGATTCCTTGGTGAAAAGCGTGTAACTTGCCCTATATTCTTCCCGAATTTTGAGCGAATCCCCCTTTTCTAAGCCTATTGAATTGAATTAAAGTACTGTTAAGAGCAGCTTTTGGCAAGGCTATTGACTACTATAGTTCGTTGGGCTATCAAAAAACGACAAATTATGAAGAATCAACTTGAAACTGGCAAAACCCTCCTTTCTGTTCCCTTCCTAATGGATCCTTATTTTAGGCGTTCGGTAATTGCATTATGTGAGCATAATGACTTAGGGGATATTGGATTAATATTGAATAAGAAATTGGATATCGGCATCAATGAATTGATAATAGATTTTCCTGAATTTGACGGTATTTTGCATTATGGAGGTCCAGTGCAGACAGATAGTATTCAGTATTTACATAGTGTAGGGGACTTGCTTGAAGGCAGTAAAAAAATAGCACAAGGAGTCTATTGGGGGGGAGATTTTGAAAAATTAAAATTCTTAATAGAGCAAAAGTTAATTACGAAGGATGATATCCGATTTTATGTAGGATATTCGGGATGGTCACCTGGTCAATTAGCAGAAGAAATGGATGCCAATTCTTGGGTAGTCGGTGACCTTTCGGCAAACTATCTATTTAAAATACATCCAGAAAAAGTTTGGGCTGCCGCCATGGAAAAGAAAGGACCGAACTTTAAAGTCATTGCGCAAATGCCAAACGAAATGCTCTTGAATTGAAGGAAGATACTTACCTATTCCTTGATTAGAGAACCAATTCCACGACATCCTCTTGTATAGCCACCTTAATTAAAGAATCTCGTACCATCGGGGTATCGAAAAACCTTGCAATAAGCTCCGTCGTATCATTGGTCGGTACGATTAAAGTGGTATTAAAATCACTACTTGTATTTGTAATACTTAGGAAATTATTGTCTAATTCAATATTGGGTAAAGAAGTCAAACCTATACAGCCAAAGCTCAAATCATTTCCTATCTGTCTCAACAGTAGATGTATAGAGTCATGTGTACTAGCTTTTACTAAAACGGATAGCAAGGGTTTTGTTTTTTTGGTCTGAAGTTCAGCAGAATACTTTCCACTGTTTAAAAGAGATTGCCCTTGTTTCGATAAAAACCCTTTAGGCAATACATTTATAAAATACGTTTCACCCCCAAACTTGCCATTGTCTCGTGCTTCAGAAAAGAATGAATAAAAAGCTTTTCCCTCAGAATTGGTTCTAAAGGTATCTTGGATACAACCTGATTTGGAAATGAACAAGGGCACTCCTGCTATCGGATTACTGTCCTCGTCTATGACGAGTATGTCTGTTTCTACTAAGCCCGGATATACAGGCTTATAACATTGAAATCTAGTAAACATTAGCAAAACTAGTCCAGCAATCAAAATATTTCTATAATACATAAGCAATTTTTAATCCAAAGAAATAAGAGGTGGTACGTTTTTCATTTGTAAAGTCATCAAAAAGTCCGTCGGTTTTGGGACGAGCAAAGGCATTTCGATAATATAAATATCTCCATTTATAGTCAACTTGCCCGCAAGTTTGGTGATTTAATGCTTCGTAGGTCGTATTTGAGCTTGTTTGATAACCCAAAATATCCACATATAAATCAAAATGAAGTCGATCCGAAAAAGTATCATCAACCCCTAATCTAATACCATACAATAAGTTTTTCTTTTGTACTTTAAGCTGTCGGGTTTCTGCTTGTAAACAACGACAAATGCCTCCCCCAATCACCGGTTCCTCAACTTCTGTACACACCCATCTTCCTAAATTGAAATTGGCAACTCCTACAGCTCCTTTTAAACCTACATAAAATATATTGTCAAATCGATTAAAGTAGCCCTTCATGATGCCTG
Source organism: Bacteroidota bacterium (assembly GCA_024280135.1). Lineage (GTDB taxonomy): Bacteria > Bacteroidota > Bacteroidia > Chitinophagales > Saprospiraceae > HyVt-613. The sequence continues at coordinate 2,819 of JAJRQS010000168.1, forward strand.
ACAAGAACAGATTTGGTTTTCCAGTATCTAGCTTCAGATTCAAATCATCCAATAGTGGAGTCTTTCGCTTTTGTTGATTGAAAGCTATATAATAATTCAACTCCGATTCAAAACCAATATTCTTTGAATAACGATAGGCAACAGAGACTTGGGCAGAAGGCATCCTACTCATAAAACGGCTAACATCTAACTTAATACTCCAAGGGCGAAGTACAGCCGCCATAGAATCTACCTGACCAAAGGCGACAGATTGCCAAAATAACAAAAGTAAAAAAG
>JAJRQS010000169.1 GCA_024280135.1 Bacteroidota bacterium
GCTAGCGTATTTTCAATTTCTTTTTGTCCTGACACCGAAGGAATAACTTGTTGGTTGACATAATTAAGTATAAAAGTTTTGCCTCCAGAAGAGATATAGACATTGAGAACAACAATGCCAAATCCTGCAAGGACAGCCAAAGATTTGAAAAAAGCCCGATAGAAGGAATAACTGCCAGTGGGTTTTGTCCAAAAATTAGCCAACCAAAGCAAAGCAATTGCCGTCAAAGGGAAAAAGCCCAAAGGGCCTTTAGTTAGTACAGCTAGACCCATCAGTAAACCAGCCAAAACGGCCCATAAAAAATGGTCTTTTCGTATTGCTCGATAGGAAGCCCAAACGGAAAGCAATGTCCAAATGGACAAGGTATTGTCAATCATATTTTGGGAAGTACTCCATAAAATGGTTGGAACGACATACCATAAGAAGAGAGAAGGCCATACATAAAAAACGGAATATTTATTTTGGGTAATATCGCTAAAGAAGAAAGTGATGGTCATGATATGGAGGACTAGAATAACGCCCCCATAAATATTCTCAACATAAAAACCCTCTCCAAATATTTTGAAAAACCAAGATTCCATCCAGAACATTAAAGGTGGATGTTCATAAAATATTTCGGAGTTAACACCGACTAAAGCATGATAATTATGAAACATGGGCTGCCAAAAATGACCATCACCAATCGCCATATTATGGGCAACAGTACCGTAGATGGATCCATCCATGAACAGACCAAAATCAGCCAGCCTAGGCAAGAAAAAAAGCCCGATGAATGCTAATACTGTATAAAAAAAATACGGGTGGATGTTATTCGCTTTCTCCATACGGCTAAGGTAGTAAAAAAATATTGCTATCTGAGTGTATAAGGAAAAAGGTGCGTATAACATATTGCACGAAAAAAATGACTGCAAGCGTATAAGCCGGATTCTGTATGTTGTCAAACAACATTTCTATCATTTATCTAGGCTTATCGTCACCGATAAGCTCTATCTGCCTACCCTTCTCAACTTGCGTGCAAACTGGGCGCGTAACCCAATAATCCGAAGATTCCCGAGATTTACATGGCATTTCAACCCACAAGGTTTACCTCCAAAACCTATTGCTAGGTATTGGCGTGCGCTCTTACCGCACGATTTCACCCTTACCTGCTAGCAGGCGGTATATTTCTGTGGCACTAGCTGTATTTCCGAAGAAACCCCATCCGTTAGATGGTGTGGTACGCTACGTTGTCCAGACTTTCCTCGTTTTGGTTACCCAAAACGCGATAGAACCGCTTGCAGTCAATTAATCAACAAGGCTTGCCGCTGTTTTGTTCGTTTTGACTTAAAGTAACTGTTAACTCCAGCTGAACGATTATTAACTGGATACGTACACTTTTATACTAAAGCGCAATGAGTGATAAATAATTATGTTCTTTGTGCTCATTGATTAACCATAATGCTTCGAAAATGATAACCGAAATTAAAGGAAAACTGACAATGACGGATCCGGTAACCATAGTCATTGAAGAATCTAACTGGAAGCATCACACGCTTGAGGGTTACGAAGATAATGAATTGAATATTCTTAATGTTTTTGCTGAAGAAAAGGGGTTTGATGCAGTTAGAGAAAAAGCAATCATTCATTACTTAGATAACGAATCACGGTTTTATACTCTTTTTATGGAGAAGATAAAGCGAATGCTAGAATTTGAAGATTTTTATGGAGACTATGATTTTGAACCCGCTTTTGAAGCCTATGAAGTCGAGTTGCCTGAAACCGTTTCGGATGATTGGATAAAAGAAAATGTTAAACTTATACAAATTAACATCCTGAAAGAAAAAGATGGTCTGTGCTGTTTAGAATTTGATTTCGCTGTTTCTTGGGATGAAGAACATGGCATGATAGCTTTGATGCACAACGATGAATTTGTAGGTTTTGCGGAAGGCGGTTATTGTTGGTATTAGACTAAGTAAAGTACATGGATAAGACAGCTTAACAGATAAGCAAAAAGTAAATAAACATGGATTTGACAGTAAATATGGACTTCGAACTAGACCAAAGAAGGAATAGTTGAAATTTGTAACTACAAGAGTACAAATTCAGTGCGTCGATTGTTTTGCCGACCCGCTTCTGTGTCATTATTATCAATAGGCATGGACTCCCCAAAACCCTTGTAAGATAATCTGCTCGCGGCAATCCCTTTTGTGATTAAGTATTGATAAACCGCTTTTGCTCGTTGTTCGGAAAGTTTAAGGTTAGTGGCAGGCTGACCAATATTATCTGTGTGTCCGTTGATTTGGATCCTTAGTTCTTTTTGCTCATTTAGAATTTTGACTAGCTTGTCTAATTCGTAATAGGAACTTGTTTTTAGAACGGCAAGACCAGAATCAAAAAAGACATTTCGCAAGATTATCGGTGTTGCTTTTTGAGGGATAGAAGCCGTCGGTGGGACAATTTTACGTAAGTGAATAATAAGTTCGTATGGTTTATGAATGTTGTTAATCTTGGATAATTCAAAATTCTCTGAATGAAAGAAATACCCTTCTTTACTGACATTCAAAGCATAGTTTTTTCCGGAAGGTAAGACAGATATAAAGCTTCCCTGTTCATCTGTCATTGTATTATGATAGATTTTATTTTGCCCTAAATCGACCACTTGAATTTTTGCTTCCAGCGGTTTTTCAGATTCATCATAAACGATTGCTTTCACATAAGTAACGGGATTGGGTCGTAGTGCCTGTGGTAGTTCAAATTCAAAAATATCAATGGCTCCAAAAAATGGACCATCGCCAGCACTGTCCTTGGGCCCTGCAAAATACCCTTTTTGTCCATCTAAACTGACGACTAAGGCTCCTTGTTGACCTTCTGTATTAATGGGATAGCCTAGATTAATTGCTTTAGCCCAAGACCCATCAGCTTGTTTTTTACTCATAAAAAGGTCGGCTTCCCCCATGCCAGGGTGTCCATCAGACATAAAGTATA